>NZ_RZSX01000246.1:0-7514 GCF_004023105.1 Mesorhizobium sp. M5C.F.Ca.IN.020.32.2.1
GTCGAGGATATCGGCCGCCACAAGGTGGTGCGCGCCAGTTTCGAAGGCCGCGACATAGCGGCGATTGTCGGCGAGGACGAGGACATTCCCGCCGATCCGAAGATCGCTTTCGACCCGGCCGGCATCAACATCTATGCCGATTCCTGGCGCGTCGAGATCGGAGGCTGAGCATGGAAAGGACCTGGAACAACAAGGCTTGGTTCATGGTGCTGCCGGTGCTCTTGCTGGTGGCTTTCTCGGCGATCATCCCGCTGATGACGGTCGTGAATTATTCGGTGCAAGACACTTTCGGCAACAACGTCTTCTTCTGGGCGGGCTCGGAATGGTTCGAAGAAATCCTGCATTCCGACCGTTTTTGGGAAGCGATGGGCCGCAACCTGGTGTTCTCGGCCATCATCCTCATCATCGAGATTCCGCTCGGCATCTTCATTGCGCTCAACATGCCGAAGAAGGGCTGGGGCGTTCCGGTCTGCCTGGTGCTGATGGCGTTGCCGCTGCTCATCCCGTGGAACGTCGTCGGCACCATCTGGCAGGTGTTCGGCCGCGTCGACATCGGTCTACTCGGATATTCGCTGCGGGCGCTCGGCTTCGACTACAACTACGTCAACGACCCGTTCGACGCCTGGGTCACCGTCATCGTCATGGACGTCTGGCACTGGACGAGCCTGGTGGTCCTGCTCTGCTACGCAGGGTTGGTCTCGATCCCCGACGCCTATTACCAGGCGGCGAAGATCGACGGGGCGTCGCGCTGGGCGATCTTCCGCTATATCCAGTTGCCCAAGATGAACCGTGTGCTGCTGATCGCGGTTCTGCTGCGCTTCATGGACAGTTTCATGATCTACACCGAGCCGTTCGTCGTCACCGGCGGCGGGCCCGGCAACACCACCACTTTCTTGTCGATCGACCTGGTGAAGCTGGCCATCGGAGAGTTCAACCTCGGTGAGGCGGCGGCCATGTCGATCGTCTATTTCCTGATTATCATGCTCCTGTCCTGGGTGTTCTACACCGTCATGACAGCCTACGACGCGGAGCGGTGAAATGGCACACCTCGACGAAACCACGGCCAACGAACGAACGCTGATGCGGCAAACCCCCGCTACAGCGGAAGCGCAGACGGCGAACGCCACGCTGGCACGCAAGATGCGGCGGCGGGGTGAGGAGTCACGGTTCTGGTGGCTGGTGCCAACGATCTACATCATCTTCCTGATGTTGCCGATCTACTGGCTGGTCAACATGAGCTTCAAGAACAACCAGGAGATTCTCGGCGCCTTCTCGCTTTGGCCGAGAAACCCGACGCTTGCTAACTACGCGGTCATTTTCAATGATCCGTCCTGGTACAGGGGCTACATCAACTCCATCATCTATGTGGTTATGAACACGGTGATTTCGGTCGCCGTGGCGCTTCCGGCAGCATATGCCTTCTCGCGCTACCGTTTTCTCGGCGACAAGCACCTGTTCTTCTGGCTGCTCACCAACCGCATGGCGCCGCCGGCGGTGTTCGCGCTGCCGTTCTTCCAGCTCTATTCGGCTTTCGGCCTGATCGACACGCACATCGCGGTGGCGCTGGCGCACTGCCTATTCAACGTGCCGCTGGCGGTCTGGATTCTTGAAGGCTTCATGTCGGGCGTGCCGAAGGAAATCGACGAGACCGCCTATATCGACGGCTATTCCTTCCCACGCTTCTTCCTGAGGATATTCATGCCGCTGATCGCGAGCGGTGTAGGCGTGGCCTGCTTCTTCTGCTTCATGTTCTCGTGGGTCGAACTGCTGATCGCGCGGACGTTGACCACGACCGCCGCCAAGCCGATCGCCGCGATCATGACGCGCACCGTCTCGGCCTCGGGCCTCGACTGGGGCGTGCTGGCCGCAGCCGGCGTGCTCACCATCCTTCCGGGCGCGCTCGTGATCTGGTTCGTCCGCAACTACATCGCCAAAGGCTTTGCCTTGGGGAGGGTGTGATGAAACGAACGCACGAGTTCATACGCAACACCATCGCCAAGGGCTTTGCCCTGGGAGGGATGTGACATGAATCTCACCTGGATGGCATGGACGTTGCCGACGGCGATCTTTTTCATCACGATCCTGGCGCTGCTCTGCGGCATGGCGATCTGGGAGTACGTCTCGCCGGGCGGCAGTCCGCGGGTCGGCGTGCTGCGGTTCGAGACAACGCGCGGCGACCGTCTCTTTCTATCGCTGCTTGGCAGCGCCTTTATCCATCTCGCTTGGCTGGGTCTTGTCGGACCCAACCTGTGGTGGGCTCTCGCTCTCTCCGTGGTCTACGCCATCGGCGTGTTCCGCTACGTATAGAGGGGGAAACTGTTGGAGCGGCCGCGTGCCGGCGGCTGCTCCGATCGCACTTAAAACTGAAACAGTGGAGGAAACACATGAGACGGCAATTTTTGACATCAACGACTGCGCTTGTCCTGTTGCTCGGGGCAGGCAACGCCTATGCCGGAATGGACGAAGCCAAGGCGTTTCTCGACGCCGAGATCAAGGACATGTCGACGCTCGATCGCGCTGCCCAGGAAGCCGAGATGCAGTGGTTCATCGATGCCGCAAAACCCTTTGCGGGCATGGACATCAAGGTCGTCTCGGAAACCATCACGACGCACGAGTACGAATCGAAGACGCTGGCCAAGGCGTTCGCCGACATAACCGGCATCAAGATCACGCATGATCTGATCGGCGAAGGCGATGTCGTCGAGAAGCTGCAGACGCAGATGCAGTCGGGCGAAAACGTCTATGATGCCTATGTCAACGACTCCGACCTGATCGGCACCCATTGGCGCTACCAGCAGGCGCGCAGCCTGACCGACTGGATGGCGAACGAGGGCAAGGACGTCACCACCCCGAACCTCGATCTCGCCGACTTCATCGGCACCAAGTTCACGACGGCTCCGGACGGCGATCTTTATCAGCTGCCCGACCAGCAGTTCGCGAACCTCTACTGGTTCCGCTACGACTGGTTCAACGACGAGAAGAACAAGGCGGACTTCAAGGCGAAGTACGGCTACGACCTCGGCGTGCCGGTCAACTGGTCAGCCTATGAGGACATCGCCGAATTCTTCACCGGCCGCGAGATCGACGGCAAAAAGGTCTACGGCCACATGGACTACGGCAAGAAGGACCCGTCGCTCGGCTGGCGCTTCACCGATGCCTGGCTTTCGATGGCCGGCAATGGCGACAAGGGGCTGCCGAACGGTCTTCCGGTCGACGAATGGGGCATCAAGGTCGACGAGAAGTCGCGGCCGGTCGGCTCCTGCGTGGCTCGGGGCGGCGACACCAACGGTCCGGCGTCGGTCTATGCCATCCAGAAATATCTCGACTGGATGAAGGCCTACGCTCCGGCCGCGGCCCAGGGCATGACCTTCTCGGAATCCGGACCGGTGCCGGCGCAGGGCGAAATTGCCCAGCAGATGTTCATGTACACGGCCTTCACCGCCGATATGGTGAAGGACGGCCTTCCCGTCGTGAACGAGGACGGTACGCCAAAATGGCGCTTCGCTCCGTCGCCGCATGGCGTCTACTGGAAGGACGGCATGAAGCTCGGCTACCAGGACGTTGGTTCCTGGACGCTCCTCAAGTCGACGCCTGATGACCGCGCCAAGGCCGCCTGGCTTTACGCGCAGTTCGTCACCTCGAAGACCGTGGACGTGAAGAAAAGCCATGTCGGCCTGACGCTGATCCGCGAGAGTACGATCCAGCACAAGAGCTTCACGGACCGCGCCCCGAAGCTCGGCGGCCTGATCGAGTTCTACCGCTCGCCGGCCCGCGTCCAGTGGTCGCCGACGGGTACGAACGTTCCTGACTATCCGAAGCTGGCACAGCTTTGGTGGCAGGCGATCGGCGACGCCTCGTCGGGTGCCAAAACCCCGCAGGAGGCGATGGACTCGCTCTGCGCCGAGCAGGAAAAGGTGCTTGAGCGCCTCGAGCGCGCCGGCGTGCGGGGCGACATCGGACCGAAGCTCGCCGAGGAAAAGACCCTCGAAGAGTGGAACGCTGATGCCGTCTCCAAAGGCAATCTCGCGCCGCAGCTGAAGATCGAGCCGGAGAAGGACAAGGCGCAGACCATCAACTACGACGAGCTGGTCAAGAGCTGGAGCAACTGAGCATCGATCCGGGCGTTCGCGCCCGCATCGCTACAATCGGGGGAGGCGGCATCGTGCCGTCTCCCCTGTTTGCGCCAAGGGAGTGGGGCTGAGGGAGTGAGAATGAGTGGCTTTATCCTTGCAATTGACCAGGGAACGACATCGAGCCGGGCGATCTTGTTCGATCCCGAAATGAAGGTCGTAGGCAGCGGGCAGAAGGAATTTACCCAGCATTATCCGGCTTCCGGCTGGGTCGAGCACGATCCGGAGGAAATCTGGTCGAGTGTCGTGGCGACGGTGAAGGCTGCGATGAACAGCGCCGGCCGCGATGCGTCGGATGTCGCGGCGATCGGCATTACCAACCAGCGCGAGACCGTCGTCATCTGGGACAGGGCGACCGGCAAGCCGATCCATAACGCGATTGTCTGGCAAGACCGCCGCACCGCGCCGCTGTGCCAGAAATTGAAGAAGCAGGGACTGGAGAAGAAGTTCACCAGAAAGACCGGCCTGCTGCTCGATCCCTATTTCTCCGGCACCAAGATCGCCTGGATGCTGGACAAGGTGAAGGGCGCGAGGAAACGCGCCGCCAAGGGCGAATTGCTGGCCGGCACTATCGACAGCTTTCTGATCTGGCGGCTGACCGGCGGCAAGGTTCACGCTACCGATGCCACCAATGCCTCGCGAACGCTGGTCTACAACATCGAAAAGAATGCCTGGGACGACGAGCTTCTGGCCATTCTCGGCATACCGGGAAAAATGCTGCCGCAGGTGAAGGATTGCGCTGACGACTATGGAATCACAGAGAAAAGCCTGTTCGGTGCAGAGATAAGAATCCTCGGCGTGGCTGGCGACCAGCATGCGGCGACCATCGGCCAAGCCTGTTTCGAGCCGGGCATGATGAAGTCCACCTATGGCACCGGCTGCTTCGCGCTGCTCAACACCGGCAGCGATCTGGTGCGCTCGAAGAACCGGTTGTTGACGACCATTGCCTACAGGCTGAACGGCAAGACCACTTATGCGCTGGAAGGCTCGATCTTCATCGCTGGTGCGGCCGTGCAATGGCTGCGCGACGGCATCAAGGTGATCGGCAAGGCCGAGCAGAGCGGCGTGCTGGCGGCGAGCGCCGACCCGACTCAAGAGGTGTATCTAGTGCCGGCTTTCGTTGGGCTTGGCGCGCCGCATTGGGACGCCGAGGCGCGCGGCGCCATCTTCGGGCTGACCCGGAATTCGGGCCCGGCTGAATTTGCCCGGGCCGCATTGGAATCCGTGGCCTTCCAGACGCGTGACCTGCTCGACGCGATGCGCAAGGACTGGAAGGGCTCGTCAGCGAAGACCGTTCTCAGGGTCGATGGCGGGATGGTGGCGTCGAACTGGACCTTGCAGCGGCTGGCCGACATCCTCGATGCGCCGGTCGACCGTCCGACCATCCTGGAGACGACGGCGCTTGGCGCGGCATGGCTGGCCGGCTCGAAGGCGGGTGTCTGGCCGAAGACAAGGGAATTCGCCAAGAGCTGGGCGCTCGAACGGCGGTTTCAGCCGGATATGAATGTTTCGGTCCGTTCCGCAAAACTCGCCGGCTGGCGCGACGCCGTGCGCAGGACGCTAAGCACGATTTAGATTCTTAGATTCGCGCACCAAAAAGCCTGCGCCGGTGCCGGCGCAGGCTCTTCAACAATCTTTGTTCAACTCTGCCCGGCGTATCAATAGGGCGAGATGCACTGCCGGCGGGGGCCGTAGTAAGGCTGATACGTGTTGTCATACGCCCGGTAGGATCTGTAGCGGCTGTAGCACCACTCCACGTGTGAACCGCCTCGATAGACGGGGCGGTACTGGTTGTTGATGATCGCGCCGGTGATCAGCGCGCCAGTGGCGAAGGCCGCCAGCGGGAACCAGTAGTCGTTGTAGCGACGATAGCCGGGGCGATAATAGCGATAGCCGCGATAGCCGCGCCAATACCTGAAATCATCACCGGCGAAACGACGAAAATCGCGGCGGGAAAAATCGCGACGGGCAAAATCGCGACGGAAATCACGGCGGAAGTCGCCGCGGCGGAAGTCGCGACGGAAATCGCGGCGTGAAAAATCGCGATCGCCGTCGAAACGCCTCCAACGCCTGTGGTCGACGGTCTGGACATCCGACGAGACATTCTGGCCTAGCGGCACGTAGATGGGCTGGGCGTTGACGGGCACGATCTCTGCTACAGCGAATGACGCTGACAGCGCGGTCGCCAGCAAGCCCGACATGATCCTGTTCATGGTCTTCTCCTTGAACGCGTCGTCCCTTGTGCCGATAAAAACGGGCAGGTTGCGCAATTGTTCCGCGAGAAATAGCAAGCTGCTGATTTGTAATGCATCTCGGCTTTCGTGCGAGACAGCCACGCCGATCTTGTCGACACGGTTTGCGAGGCGTCAGGAGACCGCGAAAAGCCCGGCTTGCAAGCCCTCTTTTTCCGGTTGACCGGTCGCGGCACTCTCCCTATGTTCCGCGCAATTTCGAGGGCGGCATTCTGAGCCCGCGGGAGCGCGTAGCTCAGCCGGTAGAGCAACTGACTTTTAATCAGTAGGTCCAGGGTTCGAATCCCTGCGCGCTCACCATTTTTTCACGTGGGACATCAATATGTTAGCGTTTTGGCTGCTGGAGCAGAGCCGGAACCTGTGCGACTGTTGCGACCCGTGCGACTGCAAAAAGCCGCACGAGCCGTTCGCTTCCTGTTCCCCGTCTAAAGCGAGGTGCTTTATGAACGCCTTGGGTTTTCTAGCGGCGTCGAGCCAGGTTCTTCAAGAATCGCCCCGATTATACCACCGAGACATTCCCGCCGGCGTGGCGCTCCAGCCGGCCGGCGAGGTCGAGTTCCAGCAGCACCATGAAAACCTGGGCGGGATGCAGGCCGGTGTGGCGGATGATTTCGTCGACCGCCACCGGCGTTGGGCCAAGCGCTTCGAGGACGCGGGCGCGGTCGTCTTCGCCGGGTGGCGGTGTTGCCGAAAAGTCAGGCGGCTCTCCAAGTGGCGGCGTCCTTGGCGCCAGTGCGCCGACCAGCGGCGCGATCGCACCGGTAATGTCCGATGCTTCGGTGACCAGGGTGGCGCCGTCCTTGAGCAAGGCGTTGGTGCCGGCGGCGCGCGGATCGAGCGGCGAGCCGGGGACGGCGAAGACCAGCCGGCCCATCTCGCCGGCAAGCCTGGCGCTGATCACCGAGCCGGAGCGTTGCGCCGCCTCGACCACGACCAGCCCCAATGCAGCACCTGCGACGAGGCGGTTGCGGCGCGGAAAATCCTGGGCGCGCGGCTGCCATCCGAACGGCATCTCTGAAATGATGGCGCCGCCGCGCTCGGCAATCTCGTTACAGAGTTCGGCATTCTCGGGCGGGTAGGGCAGGTCGAGGCCGCCGGCCAGCACGCCGATCGTGCCGGTCGCAAGGCTGCC
>NZ_RZSX01000247.1:0-7490 GCF_004023105.1 Mesorhizobium sp. M5C.F.Ca.IN.020.32.2.1
CCCCGGCAAAAGAGTGCGGGACCTGCCGATCACGCTGGAGAAGCTGATTTAGAGGGGAGGGTCGTGCGAAGCGCCCCCCTCTGCCCTGCCGGGTATCTCCCCCCTCAAGGGGGGAGATTATTCGCTCAACTGCTTTCGCCAACCACAAGCGATGGAAAGCTGACGGAGCGCCGAAGCTGCCAATCTCCTCCCTTGAGGGGGAGATGTCCGGCAGGACAGAGGGGTGCTGTCCCTCCAACTTGAGGAGCCAACTCATTTCTCCCCATCCTGCTTGATGAAATGACCGAGCAGGTCCATCGGCACCGGAAACACGACCGTCGACGAGCGCTCACCGGCGATGTCATGGAGCGCCTCGAAATAGCGCAGCTGCATGGCCTGCGGTGTCTCGGACAGCATCTTGCCGGCCTCGACGAGTTTTGCCGCCGCCTGCTGTTCGCCGTCGGCATTGATCACTTTGGCACGCCGCAGCCGTTCGGCCTCGGCTTGCTTGGCGATGGCGCGGACCATGTTCTCGTTGAGGTCGACATGCTTGATCTCGACGTCGGAGACCTTGATGCCCCAGGCATCGGTCCGCTGGTCGAGAATCTCCTGGATGTCGCTGTTGAGCTTGTCGCGTTCGGCCAGCATTTCATCGAGCTCATGCTTGCCGAGCACCGAGCGCAAGGTGGTCTGTGCCAGCTGGTTGGTGGCGGTCATGAAGTCCTCGACCTGGATCACCGCCCGCTCGGCGTCGACGATACGAAAATACAGCACCGCGTTGACCTTCACCGAAACATTGTCGCGCGAGATCACGTCCTGCGGCGGCACGTCCTGGACCACCACCCGCAGGTCGACCTTCACCATCTGCTGCACGAACGGGATCAGGATGATCAGGCCGGGGCCCTTGACCCCGGTGAAGCGGCCGAGCGTGAAGACCACGCCGCGCTGATATTCCCTCAGGATGCGAATGGCCGCGGACAGGAACATGACCACGACGAGCGCTGCTACCAGATAGGCCACATAACCGATGATCACTGCCTTGCTCCATCGCTTCTCACATTGCGACGCCGTATCGTCAGCACGAGACCGCTGACGTCAGCCACCTCGACGCTGTCGCCCACTGCAATGGGTTCGTCGGCTTTCGCCCGCCAGCGCTCGCCCCGGGCAAGCACGTGGCCCTCGCTGCCCTCCCAATCGAGGACCTTGGCCGGCAGGCCTTGCATGGCCTGTGCGCCAACACGCGGAAGGTTCTTGCGGGCCGCCCACAGATAGCTGCCGGTCAACAGCGCCAGGCCGAGCGTCAGGACGGCGGCGGTGCCGATGACGGCCCACGACATCTCGAAGCCGGGCCCCTCGATCCTGAGCAGCATGGCGGAGCCCAGCAGGAACGCCGCCACGCCTCCCAGCCCAAGGACGACTGTGGGATTAAAGACCTCGACGACGAGGAAGATGATGCCAAGCAGCATCAAGGCAAGGCCGGCATAGCTGATCGGCAGGAGATTGAGCGCATAGAGCCCGAGCAGCAGGCAGATCGTGCCGACCACGCCGGGCGCAACCGCACCCGGGCTGGTGAACTCGAAGACGAGGCCATAAACCCCGATCAGCATCAGGATCACGGCGATGTTCGGATCGGTGATGACGGCGAGAAGCCGGATGAGCCAGCCGGGCTCCAGCGTTTCAACCGGCAGCCCTTTGGTCGCCAACACCTCTTTCCTGCCGGCTATTTCCACCGTCCGGCCGTCAGCCAGCTGAAGCAGTTCGGTCGTGTCGCGGGCGACGAAGTCGACGACACGCTCCTGCAGCGCCGCGTTGGCCGACAGGCTGGCCGCCTCGCGCACCGCCTTTTCACCCCAATCGGCATTGCGCCCACGCAGTTCAGCCAGACTGCGGATCAGGGCAACCGCGTCATTCGTTGCCTTGGCGATCATCGCATCGCCCGCCGGTGGGCTCTTCGGGTCCTTGCCGGCTTCCGGGCCATTGTTCTTGTCGTCGCCGCCGGGAAAGGATGGCAGCGGCCCGTCCATCTCGATTGGCGTTGCCGCGCCCAGATTGGTGCCGGGCGCCATCGCCGCCACATGGGTTGCGTAGAGGATGTAGGTTCCGGCGCTCGCCGCATGCCCGCCGGCGGGCGCGACATAGCCGATGACGGGAACCGGCGAGGCGAGGATGTCGGCGATGATCTCACGCATGCTGGTGACCAACCCGCCGGGCGTGTCCATCTGCAGGATGAAAACCTCGGCGTTCCGCTCTGCGGCCACCGCCAGCGCTTCCTCGAACTGCATGGCGCTCGCCGGACCGATGGCGCCGTCTATCTCGATGCGCAGTGCAGTCCTCTCTTGCCCGCTCGCCGCTCCGGTTGCGGAAGAGGAACAAACAGCCACAGCGGCTACAACAGCCGCGGCAATCAGGGCTACACGCGCGAGTTTCACGCTCAAAGCTCCCTATCAGGGATATGGGCCCGATTTTGCCGAAATCCATGCTGCGTCGCGCGCGCAGCGGCGCAATGGCGATTGGCGATCTCCCTCCGCTGGATGACGAGGCAATCGCATATCGGCAAGTGCCCCTCACCCGGATTGCCAACCGAATTGCGAAGGCCAATTCGGGGCAATCCGACCCTCTCTCCAAGGGGAGAGGAGATTGGCAGCGCCGGTGCTACCTCTTCTCCCCGGCGGGGAGAAGGTGGCCGCGAAGCGGCCGGATGAGGGGCCCCCCATATGCGGGGGAGATCGGCAGCTTCAACCCTGTGCCTAACCCATTGGCATGAAGCGGGTGGTTTGCGTGCGCTGCTTCACCCATCTGATTGCAGAAGCCGATGAAGCCAGAGGAGGCAAAGCCATGACCATTCATCCGATAGGTTCGAAAGCAGCGGTCCGATCGGCGGAAGCGCGGGTCGCCGGATATGATTGGCAGGCATTGGCCGAGGAGATGAGCGGCTACGGCTGCGCAGTGATGGAAAAGCTGCTGACACCGGAAGAATGCCGGGAGATCGCCGGGCTCTATCCCGACGAAAGCCATTTCCGCAGCCATGTCCACATGGCGCGGCACGGCTTCGGCAAGGGCGAGTACCGCTATTTCCGCTATCCCTTGCCCGAGCTGATCGGCGGCTTGCGCACCGCGCTCTATCCGCGCCTGGCCGCGGTCGCCAACGAGTGGAACGAGCGCATGGGCATCGCCCAGCGCTACCCGGACGAACACGCCGCGCTCCTTAAGCAATGCCACGACCAGGGCCAGACGCGGCCGACGCCGCTTCTGCTGCAATACGTTGCCGGCGACTTCAACTGCCTGCATCAGGATCTCTACGGCGATCTTGCCTTCCCGCTGCAGGTGGCGATTCTGCTGTCCGAACCCGGCGAGGACTTCACCGGCGGCGAGTTCGTGCTGACCGAACAGCGCCCGCGCATGCAGAGCCGCGCCGAGGTGGTGCCGCTACGCCAGGGCGATGCCGTCGCCTTCGCGGTTCACAATCGTCCGGTCCAGGGCAGCAAAGGCAGCTACCGCGTCAATCTCAGGCACGGCGTCAGCCGGCTTCGCTCCGGCCTGCGCCACACCGTCGGCATTATCTTCCACGACGCGAAGTAAAGTGTCTTCGAAGGGCCTGCGTAGAGGCGACGGGCGGCTTCGTGCTAAGGGGGTCGGGGCTGGTGGCGACCTTGGTGGACATTCTGTAACGCTGATGATCGGCGACGCCTCGATGAGAGCGCTCCTCTCCCCGTCACTATACGGGGAGAGGATGCCGGCAGGCAGGTGAGGGGCGGCGCCAGCGTGAAATGATTGGCCTGCCCGTCCGGCGATGCCCGCTCTTGTCGGCCGCGAGAATACATGCGCCAACCGCTTTGGTCGCTTCGGCGCCTTCGCTCAGGCCTGAAACAGCGCCAGCTCTTCGGCGGTGAGGTGGCGGGCCTTGCCCTTGGCGAGCTCACCGAGTTGCAACGGGCCGATCGCCACCCGCACCAGGCGAAGCACCTCGACATCGTGCGCGCCGAGCAGCCGGCGAATGTGGCGGTTGCGGCCCTCGTCGAGGGTGATTTCGAGCCAGGCGGTGCTGGTGCCGCTGCGCAGGATGTCGATCGACCGCGCCGTCAAATCCTCGCCGTCGACCGTTGCGCCGGCGCGCAACTGCGCCAGCATGGCCTCGTCGGACAGGGCGCCGATCTGCACGTGGTAGATCTTGGCGACGTGCGAGGCGGGGTCGAGCAGGCGCTGCGCGAAGCGCGTGTCGTTGGTCATCAAAAGCAGGCCTTCGCTGGCCTTGTCGAGGCGGCCGACCGGCGACACGAAGGGCAGGTCGAGTTCTGCCAGGCAGTCATAGACGGTGCCGCGGTCCTGCGGGTCGTCGCGGGTGGTGACCAGGCCGCGCGGCTTGTTGATCATCAGATAGACCTTGCGCTCGGCGACAACGCGGCTGCCGTCGACCTCGATGCGGTCGCGGCCGGGATCGACGCGCAGCGAGCCGTTGCGCACGATTTTTCCGGCGACCCGGACGCGCCCTTCGGCGACCAGAATTTCGGCCTGCTTGCGCGAGCACAGGCCGAGCTTCGACAGCGCACGACAAAGGCTGACTCCTGGCGGATTGGCTCCGGCGCTAGGCGAGGGGCGTCGCCGGCCGGTATTCGGTCGTGGCGCTATGGTTTTGCGAGAGCGCTCCGGCAAGGTCAGGGCTTTCCCGCCAGCCCATCTCCAGCCCTGGCGAGCGTTTCCATGCCTTCGCTGAGGTGCCTTTTCAGGACGCGGAGGGCTGCCTCGGCGTCACGGTGGCGGCAGGTCGTCAACAGGTCGAGGTGCTCCGACTGCGAGCGGCTGCGATAGTTGAGGTTGGACAGGAGAACGCGAACGTAGCGGTCGGCCGCATTGTGGTGGGCTTCGATGAGGCCGAGGAGCCGGGCGTTGCCGCAGGCGCTGTAAAGCGCCAGGTGAAAGGCACGGCTCAGCGATCCGCAGCGGCCGACATTCGGCTCGGCATCGATCTGGTTGAGCACATAGCCGGCCTCGTCTAGTTTTTCTTTGCCGAGGTTGGGGATCGAAAGCCGCAGCGCTTCGCCTTCGAGCAATGCGCGGACCGCAAAGATCTCCCTGTTCTCGGCAGCGTCCATCCTGGCGACATGCGCGCCCTTGGTCGGATGGATCGACACGATGCCTTCGGCTTCGAGCTGGCGAAGCGCGTCGCGGACCGGCATGCGGCTGAAGCCGAACCGCTCGGCCAGGTCGTCCTGACGCAGCGGCGTGCCGGCCGCCAGGCTGCCCTCGGCAATCGATTGGCGCAGCACATTCGCCACTTGCTCCGCCACCGTCAGCGGCTTCTGCATCAAGCCTTCGCCAAGCCCGCGCAAACCATTCTCCCTGCTATCCTGCGGGCCTTGCCTAACAGAAAGCAGCTAGGGGGGATATGTGGATTCTCGTATACGAGTATCCCAGCGTGTATTGGCGGTGATGCCGCGTCACGCCGCATGGGCCAGCCGGCCGGCGAGCCCTGCTGCGCGGCTTCGGTTCCGCTGCCATCCGCGTGTTTGAAAATTCCTGGCGCTCTACCGGACGGAACCCGTCTCGGTAGCCGAGCGCCAGGAGATTTTGCGGTCAGGAAAACGGTCACCTGCCTCGGACGCGCCGCTTCCCTCGCTCCGACGTGGTGCCTGGCTGATCGCCGAGGCACCACGATCGTCAATTCGACCTGGGGTCGTTCAGCGTCTCGAGGACGAAAGACGCGGCAATCAGGTCGTCGGCATCGAGCCGCAGGGAGCCTTCACCTCCTCCCATGACGGCGGCGACCTTCTGAAAGGTTTTCATCTCGTGCCCGGTAATTCGGGCGCTTTGCATCCTGGCTTTGAGGTCAGCGACACGCAGCCCCAATGTGTGCGACGTTCCAATTTCACGGTTCGACATGACAATATGCTCCTCCCCAACCCATGCTTTTTGCCTCCCCGCCGGTATTCGCCGTCGCCTTGCCTAAATATAAGGCATCGCGAATACAGCGCCCCGAACGCGTGGTGCGAGGGAAGGTTCCAGCGCAACACGGTCACGAAATAATACGGGCCAGCCGGCCGATCCGGCAGGCTAACCGCAGGAGGGTGGCAGGCGCGGTGGATCGGTCACAAGCTGCACGCCGAACATTGCCGTCGCCGTCGAAGAAAACCTGCCGGTCTGCGAAGCGAAAAAGCTCACGGCAGCTCTGGAAGACGAGCTGTTCGAGCCCATGCCGGCGTTTGCGGCTGCCAATATCAGATTGGCGAGTGCGGATGCCGATCATGCTCACGGCGAACATGACAGGCACCAACGATCACATCGACCGGCTCGTTTCCGTTGGCCTCAGCATCATCCACTTCCTCAAGGAGCACTGCCCGCAGGCTGCGGACGAACGCTGCCTTCGGCGATGGATGCGCCGGGCGCGCTCAGCGCTGTTGCAGCGGCGGCGATGCTATGCCGCAACCAGACGTGCCGAGGTTCGTCCTGGTGGCGCGCGTGCCAGAGAAGGCTCATGGTGAAGCTGCCGAGATCAAGCGGCGGGGGCAGCGAGACAAAACGTCCGCCCACCATCTGCGCCAGGCTCGACGGCAGCGTCATGATCAGGTCGGACTGGGCAGCGATTTCCACTGCTGCAAGGAAGCTCGGTACGCGCACGCTCACCCGTCGTCGGCGGCCCACACCAGCGAGCGCCACGTCGACGAACGCTGGTCCAACGCCGGTGACGCTCACCACGATATGACCCAATTCAACAAATCGGTCGAGCGTAAGCTCATGGTTCGCTGAGGGATGCCCGGCGCGCATCAGGGTGACAAAGCGGTCTTGATAGAGGCCGCGCCGGCGGATGCCCGCGGGCGCATCGTCGATCACGCCGACGAGTGCGTCCACGGCGTCCTCCTCCAGTGCTTCGATCGCCGTTGCGCTGGGCGGCAGAATGTCCAGATCGAGCGCCGGCGCCTCGACGGTGAGACGAGCAAGCAGATGAGGCGCCAACGCGGCAGTCTCAAGATCCATCATCAGCAGCCGCACATGACCGGTTGCCGTTGCCGGGTCGAACGGATTCGCCCCCAGCATCGTAGCGATGTCCGCCAAGGTGCTGCGCAGCGCCGGCCGAATCTCGTCGGCGCGGGCAGTGAGCACGTAACCTGTCCGCCCTTCCACCAGAAGGGCATCCGCGAACAGCTTTCTTAGCCGCGACAGCGCACGGCTCACCGCCGGCTGGCTCATACTGAGACGGACGGCGGCCCGCGTGACGCTTCTTTCGTCAAGCAGCGCCTCGAGCACCACCAGCAGGTTCAGGTCGACGCGACGCAAATTCACTTCGTGCATGTCGGCTATATAATACATGCATTTGTCGCATGCATAGCCATTCCGTAATCTGAGGTTCTCATCAATCGCGAACACCCGAGGAGAACAGATCATGCATGTGGTTTTTGGAGCAAATGGGCGGGCCGGCGGGGAAACGGCGCGTGCGCTGATGGCGAACGGTGAGCCCGTGCGCGTGGTCGTGCGCCGTCGGGAACAGGGCAAAGCGTGGGCGGCGCTCGGTGCCGAAG
>NZ_RZSX01000248.1:0-7484 GCF_004023105.1 Mesorhizobium sp. M5C.F.Ca.IN.020.32.2.1
CACCAGCGTGTCGCAGATCTCCAGCGCCTGTTCGCCGGTATCGGGCTGCGAGATCAGCAGATTTTCGAGGTCGACGCCGAGCTTGCGCGCATAGACCGGATCGAGTGCGTGCTCGGCATCGACAAAGGCGCAGATGCCGCCCTTCTTCTGGGCTTCGGCCACCGTGTGCAGCGCCAGCGTCGTCTTGCCCGAGCTTTCCGGCCCATAGATCTCGACGATGCGGCCGCGCGGCAGGCCGCCGACGCCAAGCGCGATGTCGAGGCCAAGCGAACCAGTCGGCACCGTTTCGATCTCGACGACCTGCTCGTTTGCGCCGAGCCGCATGATCGAGCCCTTGCCGAAGGCACGCTCGATTTGCGACAGCGCCGCATCCAGAGCCTTTGATTTATCCACTGCTTTGTCCTCTACAAGCCGCAAAGAATTCTGAGCCATGATACATCACCCCTTGGTCGTCAATGAAGGCCGGACAATCCGTAATCCTTATTAATTTGTACCTTTTTTGTTCTCGTCTGGCAAGGGGAGACAAATGTTTGAAAAACAAACAATATCCGGATTTGTTCTTTTTTTGTTTCGTGTTTTCACTCCAGGATGCATCCCGCTTCCCCCGCAGGATCGTGCTGGCATCTTTCGAATCGCGCCTCCGGTTGCCGGGTTCCGCCGGACACCCTAGTCTTTGCCCGGCAACAGCAAAGGTCTCCTCCCAGGCATGATGAAGTCGCCGACAATCCTGGCCGTAGGCGGCGCCTATATAGATCGGCGCGGCCAGGTTTCGGGCGCCTTTGTGCCGGCGGCGTCGAATCCCGGCACGATGCGCGAGGCTGTCGGCGGCGCCGTCTTCAATGCTCTGCGCGGCGCAGTGCGGCGCGGCGTCTCCGGCTCGCTGCTTTCGGTGCGCGGCGGCGATGTTCTGGCCGACACGGTCTCGCGCGCCATCGCTGCGGCCGGCATTGCCGATCTATCCGTGGTGTTCCTCGATCGCACGACGCCGAGCAACACGACGATAATCGACGGCGACGGCGCGCTGATCGTCGGCCTTTCCGACATGGCACTCTACGACCTGGCGCTTCCCAAGCAGATCCGCCGTGCCAAGGTGCGTGAGGCGATCAGCACCGCCGATGCGGTCCTGTGCGACGCCAACCTGCCGTCGACGGCGCTGGAGCGGCTGGTGGCGCTTGCCGCCGGCAAGCCGGTCTTCGCCCTCGCCGTCTCACCAGACAAGGCGGTGCGGTTCGCGCCGGTGCTTGGCAGCCTGGCGATGGTCTTCATGGACCAGCGCGAGGCAATCGCACTCGCCGATGTCGGTATCGACACGGCGGAGCGTGATATCGTCGACCGCCTGAGGCGCGCCGGCCTCAAATATGGCGTGGTGAGGTCGGATGACGGTCCGGTGCTGGGTTTCGACGAGGCCGGCGCCTTCTCGATCCCGCCGCCAAGAAAAGTCACTGGCGTCGCCGCGGATGCGCTGGCGGGCGCAACGGTCGCCGCCCTGCTGCGCGGCCTGACGCTGCGCGCGGCGCTGCGTGACGGCGTTGCCGCGGCAATGCTTGCGATCGAAAGTGCCGAACTTGTGCCGGTCTTTACGGCGGCAGACTTTGCCGACGCGCTGGCCCTTGTGCCCGAGCCGCAGAAAATTGGCATGAGGGGATGACCAGTGGAGAGGCGGCCTATTTGCCGGCACGCAGCCCCGCCTCATAGGCCCGGCGCGCCCAGACCGCCATCTCGTCCGGATCGTCGAAGGCGCTGTCGGGAATGCTCCAATACGGCATGGACACGAGCTTGCCGTGCCGCGAGCCGGTGTAGGTCCATTGCCGGCAGCCGGCCGCTTCGAATTCGGGCGCGCTTTCCGAGTCGGCCTTCAGCATCAATTCGCCACGGATGACGATGGCGACGATGACGCCGTCGAAGTAGATGCCCTTGCCGCCGAACATCTTGCGAATGCTGACCGGGCCGAGGCCTTCGAAAAGTTCGGCAATGCGTTCATTGTCCATGCCGCGATCATGTCACCCGGATTTCCCCTTGTCATCGCCGCAACCAAAACCATGCTGACAAGTTGAGAGCCAAATTCTTCGGAGTCCCTCATCATGCCGCTTCTGCTCAAAGGGTCCTGCCGGTGCGATGCCGTCCGCTTCGAGGTGGAAAGCCACACGCCGGTGCCGTTCATGCTTTGTTATTGCTCGATCTGCCGCAAGCAGCAGGGCGGCGGCGGCTTTGCCATCAATCTCGGTGCCGATTTCGATACGCTGAAAATCAAGGGCAAGCGCAACCTTGGCGTCTATCAAGCCGAGATCGAGGACGACGAGCATCCACAATGCGAGATCTCGTCAGGCGAGCGGAATTTCTGCAGGAAATGCGGATCGGCACTCTGGCTCTACGATCCGACGTGGCCGGAGCTGGTCCACCCATTTGCATCGGCGATCGACACAGACCTGCCGAAACCGCCTGAAAAGGTGCACCTCATGCTGAAATACAAGGCGAACTGGGTCGAGCCCGACATCGGCGAGGACGACAGGGCCTACGATGTCTATCCGGAAGAATCGATCGCCGGATGGCACAAACGAACGGGAATGTGGGTGGACTGAGGAGCCCGATCAGGCCGAAGCGCGCGCCTCGGCCAGTGCCTTCAGATCGGCCGGTTTCAACTCGACCGATTCGCCGCAGCCGCAGGCAGAACTCTGGTTCGGGTTGCGGAAGGTGAAGCCGGTGCGCAGCGTCGTCTGCTCGAAATCCATCTCGGTGCCGAACAGGAAAAGTGCGGCCTCGGGGGCGACGTAAACATGGGCGCCGTCGCGCTCGATATGGTCGTCCTTGGTGTTAGGCTCGGTCACCAGGTCGACCGTATATTCCATGCCGGCGCAGCCGCCCTTCTTGATGCCAAGGCGAATGCCGTACGCATTCTCACGGGTCGCAACGATCTCGCGAACCCGGTCGGCGGCCTTTTCGGTCATCGTGATGACGGCAAAGCGTCCCATCTTTTCTTTCTCCATTGCGCGCAGGTTAAAGGCCTGCCGAATGATTCCTCACCTAAAATGGTGAAATTCTCTGCCTGGCGCAAGTGCACCAATCTTTGTCATATCCGGTGCTAGTACCAACCCACCGCGACCTGTGCCTCTTCCGACATGCGGTCGGGTGACCAGGGCGGATCGAAGGTCATGGTGACCTCGACGCCTGAAACGCCCTCCACGGCGCCGACGGCATTTTCCACCCAGCCCGGCATTTCGCCGGCCACCGGACAGCCAGGCGCGGTCAGCGTCATGTCGATCTTGACCGAGCGGTCGTCCTCGATGTCGATCTTGTAGATCAGGCCAAGCTCGTAGATGTCGGCCGGGATTTCCGGGTCGTAGACCGTCTTCAGCGCCGAGACGATGTCGTCTGTCAGCCGCGCCAGTTCGTCGGCGGGAATGGCCGAGGCGGAAACCAGACCGTTGGCAGTCGTTTCCGAAGTGGTCTCAGCGGTCCGGCCTGCATCATCCATCATCGTCACCCGAAGAATTTTCGCGCTTTTTCGAGCGCATCGGCCAAAGCGTCGACTTCGGCCCTGGTATTATACATGCCGAACGATGCCCTGCATGTGGAAGTTACGCCGAAGCGTTTCAACAGCGGCTGGGCGCAATGCGTGCCGGCGCGGACAGCAATACCCTGCCGATCGATCACCATCGATACGTCATGCGCATGAATACCCTGCAACTCGAAGGAGATGATGGCGCCCTTATCGGGCGCGTCGCCGAAGATGCGCAGCGAATTGATGGCGCGTAGCCGCTGATGCGCATAGTCCTTCAAATCCGCCTCATGGGCGGCGATGCGCTCGCGGCCGATCTTTTCCATGTATTCCAGCGCAGCGCCCAGCCCGATCGCCTGCACGATCGGCGGCGTGCCAGCCTCGAAACGGTGCGGCGGATCGTTGTAGGTGACGATGTCTTGCGTCACCTCCTCGATCATTTCGCCGCCGCCCATGAACGGGCGCATGCGCTCCAGCATGTCCTTCTTGCCATAGAGCACGCCGATGCCCGAGGGACCGTAGACCTTGTGGCCGGTGAAGACGAAGAAATCGCAATCGAGATCCTGGACGTCGATCGGCATATGCACGGCGCTCTGGCTGCCGTCGACCAGCACCGGAATGCCGCGTGCGTGCGCGATGCGGACGATCTCCTTGATCGGCGTCACCGTGCCCAGTGCATTCGACATGTGCGTGATGGCGACCAGTTTTGTGCGATCAGTCAGCCGCTTCTCGAACTCCTCGATGTGGAAGACGCCGAGATCGTCGACCGGCACCCAGACCAGGTTGGCGCCCTGCCGCTCGCGGATGAAATGCCACGGCACGATATTGGAATGGTGCTCCATGATCGAAAGCACGATCTCGTCGCCCTCGCCGATATTCGGCATGCCGAAGCCGTAGGCGACGGTGTTGATCGCCGCGGTGGTGTTCGAGGTGAAGACGATGTTGTCGGTGCTCGGCGCGTTGAGAAACCTCTGCACTATCTTCCGCGCGTTCTCATACGCGTCGGTCGCGGCATTCGACAGGAAATGCAGCCCGCGATGGACATTGGCGTATTCCTGGGAATAGGCGTGCTGGATAGCGTCGAGCACGACCTGCGGCTTCTGCGCCGAGGCGCCATTGTCGAGATAGACCAGGGGCTTACCGTAAACTTGCCGAGACAGGATCGGAAAGTCGCGGCGGATCGCCTCGACGTCGTAGGGGATGTTTTCGACTTTCTGGTCCATCACAACTTCATCGCCTCATTCCGTCCAACACCCTCGTCCGTCTCGGCGCTACGCGCCGATCCACCTTCTCCCGCAAGGGGAGAAGGGAAGGCGCTAGCCGTGCGCCACGAACCAGCCGTCGAGCCTTGCTTCCAGCGCCTCGACAATCGCCTCGTCGTCCAGCTCCTCAATTACCTCGGCAACGAAAGCCTTGACCAGAAGGCCGCGCGCGGTCTTCTCGTCGATGCCGCGGGCCATCAGGTAGAACAGGTGGCTATGGTCGATCTCGGTGACGGTCGCGCCATGGCCGCAGACGACATCGTCGGCGAAGATTTCGAGCTCAGGCTTGGTCGAGAACTCGCCGTCATCCGACAGAAGCAGCGTGTTGCAGGCCATCTTGGCGTTGGTCTTCTGCGCATATTGGTGGACGTTGATGCGCCCCTGGAAGATGCCGCGCGCCTTGCCGGTAACCACATTGCGGATTACTTCCGTCGAAGCCGTGTGCGGCACGGCATGGTCGAGCACCATGGTCACGTCCGTATGAGTGTCACCGGCAAGCAGGTTGATGCCGCGCAGCGTGAAATCGGCGCCTTCGCCTGTCGTCTTGACCACGATCTCCTGGCGCACCAGCTTGCCGCCGGCATTCATCACGAACAGCGTCAGCTTCGCATTCTTGCCGAGATGCGCCTTGAACTGGGCAAGATGCGTGGCCGTATCCGGCTGCTCCTGCACGATCAGCCACGTCACGTCGGCGCCCTCGTCAAGCAGAAGCTGGCTGACCGAGCTGACGAGTGCGGCGCCCTCGCCCGCCTGGCGCTCGACGATAACAGCCTTGGCGCCGGCGCCGACGCGGACGCCCAAGCGCACATGCGTCTGGCCGCCGGCCTGCAGGTTCTGCAGTTCGATCGGCTTGTCCAGTTCGGTGCCGTCGGAGATGTCGACAAAATAGCCGTCTGCAACGAAAGCGGTGTTCAGGGCGCCGATTGCATCGTCGGTGCCATACGGATCGAGCCCAGGTGCTGCGCTGCCGTCGGTCAGCTTCTCCGACAGGCGCTGCACCGCAACGCCATCAACCGTCGGCAGCTTCGTGCTCGAGACGCCGTTCAGGACTGGCAGAACGGCAGAGCCTTCAACGATCGGTGCGATCGCCTTGGCGGCAGCCGCGGGATCGAAGTCCGGCACCGAAGCCAGCAGGCGACGCAGGTCGGTGTAGTGCCAGGATTCGATGCGCCGCGTCGGCAGGCCGCTCTTGATCGCCTCGATGGCGTCGTCGCGCTTCAGCATCACCGTGCCGTCGCCGGGCAGCAGCGAGAGCCGGTCGCTGAAGGCGTCGATCAGCGCCGTTTCGGCTGGCGTTCGCTGGGGTGTCGTATGTATATTCATCAGTTTCGCCTTGCCTAGCTTTGTCTCGCCTTCTGGCATCTCACGCGGCTTGGCCGATCACGCCGGCATAGCCATTGGCCTCGAGATCGAGCGCCAGCGACTTGTCGCCCGATTTGATCACCTGGCCCCTGTAGAGCACGTGCACAGTATCCGGCTCGATGTGTTGGAGCAGGCGCTGGTAGTGGGTGATGATGACGATGGCGCGGTCGGGCGAGCGCAGCGCGTTGACGCCGTCCGAGACGATCTTCAGCGCATCGATATCGAGGCCTGAATCGGTCTCGTCGAGCACGCAGAGTTTTGGCTCCAGGAGCTTCATCTGCAAGATCTCGGCGCGCTTCTTCTCGCCGCCGGAAAAGCCGACATTGAGCGGCCGCTTCAGCATCGCCATGTCCATGTTGAGCGAGGCGGCGGCGTCCTTCACGCGCTTCAGGAATTCGGGGATCTTCAGCGGCTCCTCGCCGCGCGCCTTGCGCTGCTCGTTCATCGCCACCTTCAGGAATTCCATCGTCGCCACGCCCGGTATCTCCATCGGATACTGGAAGGCGAGAAAGATGCCTGATGTGGCGCGCTCGGCCGGATCCATTTCGAGGATCGACTGGCCGTTGTAGAGGATGTCGCCTTCGGTGACCTCGTAATCCTCGCGCCCGGCGAGGATGTAGGACAGCGTCGACTTTCCCGAGCCGTTCGGGCCCATGATCGCGGCGACCTCGCCGGCCTTAACCGTCAGGTTCAGGCCGCGGATAATCTCGGTGCCGTCGTCGACAATGCGGGCATGCAGGTTCTTGATCTCAAGCATCATTTTCTACTTTCGTGTTCTTGTTGTTTCTCGACGCTCGGTCCTTGACCGGATCTCCCTAAAAGCGCGCCCGCAAGATCGCCTGTAACGAACATCCAGCCAAAAAACCCAACCGCGCCTAGGCCCGCGATCGAACCACCAATATTCTTTACCGAACTCAAGCCAAACATTGCGCCTATCAGAACCACCACGGCACCTCCAATAGCGAGGGTCAACGAGCGCATCAGAACGACTATCAAGCTCTCGATACGCTCGAAGAATTTCCAAGAGCGCCGTTCCATCTAATCAACCCACGCTGCCTTCCAGCGAGATCCCAATCAGCTTCTGCGCCTCGACGGCGAACTCCATCGGCAGCTGCTGGATGACGTCCTTGACGAAGCCGTTGACGATCAGCGCGATCGCCTCTTCTTCCGGGATGCCGCGCTGCATGACGTAGAATTTCTGGTCTTCGGAAATTTTCGACGTCGTCGCCTCATGCTCGAACTTCGCCGTCGCGTTCTTGGCTTCCATGTAGGGCACGGTGTGCGCGCCGCACTGGTCGCCGATCAGCAGCGAGTCACAGTTGGTGAAGTTGCGGGCGTTGGTCGCCTTGCGGTGCGCCGAAACC
>NZ_RZSX01000249.1:0-7480 GCF_004023105.1 Mesorhizobium sp. M5C.F.Ca.IN.020.32.2.1
GGCCCGCTCCGTCAGTTTCGTAGTTGTTAGCATCGCCTACCGCATCGACGGACCATCGCGTCGCTTTAACTTGTCCGCGTGCCGGCGAGGCGAGCACCAGGATGTCACGCAGAATCGGCCGTCACCAAAATGCCGGCTGTTAGAGATGAGCTACTCTGAATGAGACGCAATCCGCGCCTTGCCACGGATAAGGACAGCTGGACTCTCGGTTATCCGCTGATACCGCTTCAAAAAGTCAATGAAGCCGGATCATCAGCGTCCGGGAAACATCGCCTTCAAGCCTTCGCGCGAGGCCCTGGCGACGCCGCGCTCCGTGATCAATCCGGTGACCAGCCGCGCCGGCGTCACGTCGAAGGCCGGGTTTGCCGCGGGCGTCGTATCCGGCGAGATGCGGACCTGCGCAATCTCGCCATTCGCGGTCTTGCCCCAGACCAGCGAGACCTCGTCGCTGGAGCGCTGTTCGATCGGGATTTCGGCCAGCCCGTCACCCACCGTCCAGTCGATGGTTGGCGACGGCAGCGCGACGTAGAACGGCACGTCGTTGTCGGCCGCGGCCAGCGCTTTCAAATAGGTGCCGATCTTGTTGCAGACATCGCCGTCGGCGGTGGTGCGGTCGGTGCCAACGATGACCATGTCGATCTGGCCGCGCTGCATCAGATGGCCGCCGGCATTGTCGACGATCAGCGTATGCGGCACGCCATGGCCGGCCATCTCCCATGCAGTCAGCTGAGCGCCCTGGTTGCGCGGGCGTGTTTCGTCGACATAGACGTGAACGGGAATGCCCGCTTCCGTTGCCAAATAGATCGGCGCCGTGGCGGTGCCGTAGTCGACGGTGGCGAGCCAGCCGGCATTGCAATGGGTCAGGATGTTGACCGGCTCTCCCGGCCGCTTGCGCACCGCGATTTCCTTGATGATTTCAAGTCCATTAACGCCGATGGCTCGGTTGAGGCCGACATCCTCGTCGGCGATTTCTCCGGCGCGCCGGTAAGCAGCCTTGGCGCGTTGTCCAGATGGAAGCGGCCGCAGGAAACCTCGCATCTCATCGAGCGCCCAACGCAGATTGATCGCGGTCGGGCGCGTTTCGTGCAAGGCCTCCCAGATGCCGTCGAGTGCTGCATCGGATGGATCGTCGGCCATCTGCATGGCGACGCCATAAGCGGCGGTGACGCCGATCAGTGGCGCGCCGCGTACCCACATGTCGCGGATCGCCGTCGCGATGCCGGCAACCGTGCCGACTTTTTCCACGCGGAAATCATGCGGCAGCCAGCGCTGGTCGATGATATCCACCGAACGGCCGTCGTCGCTCAGCCAGATGGTCCGGTAGTGACGGTCGCCGACGTTCAAATTCTGTTCTCCTGTTCGATCAGCGCGGCCAATGTGTTGACCTCGTCGATGCTGTGAATCTGGCGCCGGTTGACGGCGATGTGACGGCCGAATTTCAGTGCCTTCGCCTCACATGTGGCGCGCAGATCCTCGTCGGCAATGGTCTCGAAATCGGCGTTGTGCGCCAAGCCCAGAATACGCCGGTGCACCTCGACGCCGGCAAAGCCCAGCATGTCGGTCCAAATCGAATGCAGCATGTGGTCGAGCGCCTGTTCGGCGCCAAGCCTGTCGCCCTGATCCTCGAACAGGCTCTTCTGGTAGAGCATGCCGGTGCGCTCGGTTCGCCACAGATGCGAAAACTCGGTGCGGAATACCGACCATGTCTCGACCGTCACATCGAGCAAATAGCCGCGCATGGCGTCGCGCTTTTCCTTCTGTTCGTGACCGCGCTGCGAAAAGAACGCCATCCAGAAATTGGCGAGCAGCATGCCGACATCGAAGGCCATCGGCCCGTAGAAGGCGAATTCGGGGTCGATCATCCGCGTTTCTGAGTCGGTGACCATGATCGAGCCGGAATGCAGGTCGCCGTGCAGCAGCGTTTCTGCATTGGCCGCAAAAAGATGCTTCAGCCGCTGCGCCTCGACCTTGAGATCGCGGTCCGCGCGCAATTCTGCGACGATGCCGTCGAGCTGCGGGCTCGTATGCCGGTTCATCTTGGCGTCGAAATAGGGATCGGAGAACACCAGATTCTCGGTGATATCGCAGAGCTCGACGTTGTCGGCGAACAGCGCCAGATCCGCCTTGCGATCTTTGGTCACCATGCTGAGGTCGGAGCCGCGAAACAACGTGCGGGCCATGAACAAGCCGATATCCCTGGCGATGTTCGGCAACTGGCGGCCCTCGATCAGCGCCCGCCGCAAGATGATGTGCGGCGACAGATATTCCATGATGATCAGCGCCTGGACTTCGTCGAAATGATAGATCGCCGGCACCGAACCGGGCGCTCTCGCTTCCTGCCGCGTCAGCGCGTGATACTCGAAGAAGGAGCGCTTCAATGGCAGCGGCCAGCTGTCGCCGACCAGGCGAACATAGGGCAGGGCCTGCTTGACGACGGCAGCACCCGTGGCGCCCTCGACGATGAAGACCAGGTTCAGATTGCCGTCGCCGACCTCGCGGACCTTCCAGCGGGCCGTGTCCTTGCCGATATGCGAACACAGCGCCTCGTTGGCGCCAAGGCGTGCCGCCAATGTCTCGACCGACAGTGCTTCGAACGGCAATTTCCCAGTCATCCTTACCCTCCCGCCGATGTGCTCCCATCATAGTGGAGCCAAGGCGGTTGGTCCAAGCTAGGAAGCTCTCTGGCAATTGTCAATCGTGTTGACAATTGCCGGAGCAGCCCCTAGCGTCATGGTCAGGGAGGAACGAATGGGCAATGATGCCGTGTTCCGCGTGCACGGCCTGAGGAAGTCCTTTGGCCATATCGAGGTGCTTGGCGGCGTCTCGCTCGATTTGCATGCCGGTGAAGTGACCGTGCTGATGGGCGCCAACGGCGCCGGCAAATCCACCCTCGTCAAAATTATCAGCGGCGTCTACGAGCGCGGCGGCGGCACGATGAGCCTTGCCGGCCACGACTTCGCGCCGGAGGATTTCGCGCCAAAAACGCCGGCCGAGGCGATCCGCGCCGGCGTCGTCACCGTTCATCAAAACATCAATGACGGTGTCGTCGCCGACCTCGACGTCGCCACCAATTTGACGCTCGACAGGCTGAGCGGCAGCGGCGCGCCGACCCTGTTCAATCCGGGCCGGGTGCGTCGCGAGGCAAAAGCGGTTGCCGACCGCATGGGGCTGGCCATCGACCTGAAGGCCCGGATCAGCGATCTGTCTCTGGCCGACCGCCAGATGGTGGCGATTGCCCGCGCCATGGCGCATCAGCCGAAGGTCCTGATCCTCGATGAGCCGACCTCCTCCTTGTCCAGCGCCGAAGCCGACCGGCTGTTCGCGCTGGTCGACAGGCTACGCGAGCAGGGCGTCGCGATCCTCTACATCTCGCACCGCATGTCCGACATCAGGCGGCTTGCCGACCGGATCGTCTCGATGCGAGACGGCGCGATCTCAGGTGTTTTCGACCGAAAGCCGCTCGATTTTGAAGGCGCCGTCAACGCCATGCTCGGCCGCAAGATCCACCTCGACCGAATCGTCGCCAGGAATTCGGCCAAGCCTATCCTGACGATCGACGGGTTGCGGATTGCAGAAGGCTCCATGCCGATCTCGCTGACGCTCGGCGACGGCGAAGTCGTTGCCATCACCGGCCTCGTCGGCGTCGGCAAGACCGCGCTCGCCGAGACGCTGTTTGGCGTCCGCAAGCCGCTCACCGGGACCATGACGTTGGACGGAAAACCCTATGCTCCGGGTTCGACAGGCGAGGCGATCGCCGCCGGCGTGTTTCTCGTCGCCAAGGACCGGAGCGAAAACGGGATCGTCGGCGACTTCAACATCCAGGAAAATATCAGCCTGCCGTTCCACAGGCGGATGTCGCGTGTGGGCGTTCTCAAGCGCCGCATCGAGCGCGCCACCGCCCGCCAGCAGATTCGGGAACTGGGCATCGTCTGCCGCTCGGAGAAGGACGAAATGTCAGCCCTTTCCGGCGGCAACCAGCAGAAGGTGATGGTCGCCCGCTGGATCTCGCAGGCGGCAAAGCTGTTCATTCTCGACGAGCCGTTTCAGGGCGTCGACATTTCGGCCAGGCGCGACATCGCGGCCAAGCTGCGGGCGAGCGCGAACGGCCGTGCGACGCTGCTGTTCGTCACTGAACTCGACGAGGCGCTGGAGACCGCCGACCGCATCCTGGTGATGTCGGAGCAGACAATCGTTGGCGAACACCGCAACGCCGACATCGACCTCGAGCGCTTGTTGGCCGAAGTGGCGGGCAGGCCCTTGCACAGCGCAGCGTGAGGGCGGGCAGATAATGGGACGTGGAATGGAGAGGGCATGGGTTCGGGTTTGGTAAGGATGGCAGCGCGCGACCATGCCATCCGCTATGGCTTCATCGTTCTGCTGTTCGGGTTGATTGCATATTTCGCCATCGCCGCCGATGGCTTCGTCTCGCCGCAGAGCGCCGTCTTCATCTTCCAGTCGGTCGCCATCACCGGCGTGCTGGCGCTCGGCGTCACCGCCACCCTGGTCGTCGGCGGCTTCGACCTGTCGATCGGCTCCGTCGCCACCAGCGCCATGATGGCAGCCGCCTATGTCATGGTGGTGCTGGAGCAGAACGCCGTTGTCGCGGTTGTCGCCTGTCTTTTGATCGGTGCCGTTGTCGGCCTCATCAATGGCTGGCTGATCGTCTATATGCGCGTACCGGACCTTCTGGCGACGCTCGGCATGATGTTCCTGCTCGTCGGCCTGCAGCGCATTCCGACCGAGGGCCGCTCGATCGCCACCGGCATGACGATGCCCGATGGCGCGGTCGCCAACGGCACGTTCGGCGCTGGTTTCCTGGCGCTTGGCCGCCACCGCTTCGATTTCTTCATCCCCAACCTCATCCCGGTTTCGGTAGTCGTCTTGCTCGTGCTTGCGGTGCTGATCTGGTTTTTTCTCGAATACACCCGTTTCGGCCGCATGATGTATGCGGTCGGCAGCAACGAACGGGCTGCCGAACTCGCCGGCGCGCCTGTCAAGGCATACAAAATCTGGGCCTACGTTATTTCAGGGGTTTTTGCCTCGATCGGCGGCATTTTGCTCGCTGCCCGGCTTGGACGCGGCGACATCGCCTCGGGTAATAATCTCCTGCTCGACGCTGTCGCCGCGGCGCTCATCGGCTATGCGGTTCTCGGGGCCGCCAAGCCGAACGCCTTCGGCACGGCCGTCGGTGCGGTGTTTGTCGGCGTGCTGCTGCAGGGCCTGACGATGATGAACGCGCCCTACTACACGCAGGATTTCATCAAGGGCGTGGTTCTTGTGGTTGCCCTTGTCTTCACCTTCGCCCTTTCCGGCAGGGGCAAGCGGTAGGGTTTCGACGGATAGGATTTGACCGGCTGAAATTTCAGTTCAACAAGTGGAGGAGACAACATGAAGATCACGAGAAGACTTTTGGGGAAGGCAGCACTCGGGCTTGCCGGCGCCGCGCTGCTGATGCAGGTCCCGGCGATGGCGCAGGACAGGCCGGCGCCGTTCGACAAGCCCGGCGCCGTCAAGATCGCGCTGGTCCGCTATCTCTCGACCGGTGACTTCTTCCAGGCCTATCTGTCCGGTGTCGAAGCACAGGCCAAGGCGCTCGGCGTCGATCTGCGCGTCCTTGACAGCCGTCAGGACGCCGCCCTCCAGGCAGACATGGTCGACCAGGCCATCGCGCTTGGCGTCCAGGGCATCATCATCCAGCACGGCTTGACGGAATCCATGAAGGAAGCCGCTCAGCGCGCGGTCGACGCCGGCATTAAGGTCGTAGCGTTCGACGTCAACGTCGAAAACCCCAAGATCCCGCAGATCGAACAGTCCGACCGCGACCTCGCACGCCTCGCGCTCGAACAGGCGATCAAGGACAATGGCGAGAGCTGGAAGGCCGGCTATGTCTATGTCGCCGGCATCGCGCCGCTCGACCGCCGCAACGAGACCTGGGTTGACTTCAAGAAGAAATATGCGGGGATCAACGAGGCGGCGATGTTCGGTACGCTCGACAATCCGATCGCCAATTCCGTCGCCAACCAGGCCCGCTCGGTGTTGTCGGCCAACCCCGACATCAAGGTGATGTTCGCGCCCTATGATGAATTCGCCAAGGGCGTGAAGATCGCAGTCGACGAGGCGGGGTTCAACAAGGACATCAAGATCTATTCGGCCGATATCTCGACCTCCGACATCGCCGCGATGCGCGAGCCCGACAGCGCCTGGGCGGCAACCGCCGCCACCAATCCGGCCGTCGTCGGCCAGGTTTCGGTGCGCGCCCTGGCGCAGCTTTTGGCCGGCGAAGACCCCGGCCACAACGTCATCGTGCCGCCGACGCTGATCACCCAGAAGGATCTGATCGACAAGGACATCAAGAACATGGAAGACCTTTCGGCCAAGCTGCCGCAGTTCGCCCATGCCGATGTCGCGATGCCGGCCTGGATGCCGAACCCGAACGCCAAGTAGCTTTTTATCGCAGGCAAAAGGAAAGAGCGGCTTGCGGGCCGCTCTTTTGCGTCTGGACTGTTCTTCCTACCGCATCGCCGCAGCGATGTTGCCGCCGTCGACCGTCGTCACACTGGCGGTGGTCCGCTCGGCCAGCGCCTGATGCAGGAAAGCCTGGGCCACGTCTTCGGCCGTCACTTCCTGACCAAGCAGATTGCCCGCCATATATTCCTTTTCCGACACGCCGCGCGCGCCCGAACGGCTGGCGATCATGGCGTCGGTAAGCAATCCGGAACGGATGCGATCGGCGTTGACGGCATTCGAGCGGATGCCATGGGCGCCATAGTCGAGGGCATACTGCCTGCACAGGAACAGCGTCGCCGCCTTCGGGATGCCATAGGCGCCGAACTTCGGACCCGGATTGATCGCCTGCTTGGAGGTGTTGAAAAGGAGCACGCCGCCGGTGCCCTGCTCGAGCATGATCCGCACCGCGTTCTGCGCCGCTGAGTGGTGGGCGAAGAAATTCAGCTCGAAGCTCTTGCGCAAAGTCGCGTCGTCGAGTTCGCCGATCCGGCCTTCCCAGGCAGCCCCCGCATTCGAGACGAGAATGTCGAGGCCGCCGAAGACGGCCACCGCCTTGTCGAATGCCGCGCGCATCTGCGCCGGATCGGTGATGTCGGCGCCGATGCCGATCGAACTGTTGCCGGCTTTCTTCGCCGCTTCCGCCGCCCTTGACGCATCGAGATCGACGACGACGGCATGGGCGCCGTTGTCGGCGAACAGCTTTGCCGTGGCGGCGCCGATTGCGCCGGCGCCGCCGGTGACCAGCACAACCTGCCCGGTCAGCGGCTTCGGCTTGTTGGAGGCGAGCTTGGCCTGTTCCAGCGACCAGTATTCGAGCGGGAACAGGTCGGCTTTGGACAGCGGGCGGAAATCGCCGACCGCTTCGGCCCCGCGCACCGCCTCGATCCACATTTCACCGACGTCGGAGGCAATCTTCGCATCCTTAAGCGTGCGGCCATGGCCGAACATGCCGAGGCCGGGCACCAGCGTCAGC
>NZ_RZSX01000024.1:0-16899 GCF_004023105.1 Mesorhizobium sp. M5C.F.Ca.IN.020.32.2.1
CGGCATGGCGGCGTGCTGCTTTTCGATCCGACCAACGCCGGCTCCTCGGCCTACAACCCGCTGCTCGAGGTGCGCCGCGGCGAGTGGGAGGTGCGCGACGTCCAGAATATCGCCGACATCCTAGTCGATCCGGAGGGAAGCCTCGAGCGCCGCAATCATTGGGAGAAGACCTCCCACGCGCTGCTGGTCGGCGCCATTCTCCATGTCCTCTACGCCGAGAAGGACAAGACGCTCGCAGGCGTGGCCAACTTCCTGTCCGACCCGGCGCGCTCGATCGAGGCAACACTGGCCGCCATGATGAAGACGCGGCACCTGGGCGAAGCCGGTCCGCATCCCGTGGTCGCCTCGGCAGCGCGCGAGCTGCTCAACAAGTCCGACAACGAACGCTCAGGCGTGCTCAGCACCGCCATGAGCTTCCTCGGTCTATACCGCGATCCCGTCGTGGCCACGGTGACGTCGCGCTGCGACTGGCGCATCGCCGATATCGTCGGTGGCGATCGGCCGGCCACGCTTTACCTGGTCGTGCCGCCGTCAGACATCAATCGAACCAAGCCGCTGGTGCGCCTGCTGCTCAACCAGATCGGGCGTCGCTTGACCGAGGATCTCAATGCCAGGAGCGGACGGCATCGCCTCCTGCTGATGCTCGACGAGTTTCCGGCGCTCGGCCGCCTCGACTTCTTCGAGTCCGCTCTCGCCTTCATGGCTGGCTACGGGCTGAAGGCGTTCCTTATTGCCCAATCGCTCAACCAGATCGAGCGGGCCTATGGGCCAAACAACTCGATCCTCGACAATTGCCACGTGCGCGTCTCGTTCGCCACCAATGACGAGCGCACGGCCAAGCGTATCTCCGATGCGCTGGGCACGGCGACCGAGATGCGGGCGATGAAGAACTATGCCGGTCACCGGCTCGCCCCCTGGCTCGGTCATCTGATGATCTCGCGGCAGGAAACGGCGCGGCCCCTGCTCACGCCAGGCGAGGTCATGCAACTGCCGCCCAGCGACGAGATCGTCATGGTGGCGGGTGTGCATCCGATCCGCGCGCGCAAGGCCCGCTATTACGAGGATCCCCGCTTCACCGAGCGCATCCTTCCTGCGCCACGCATCCAGCACCCTGCCGCGGCCGCGGCGGACGATTGGAGTGCCCTCGCCGTTCCGAAACGGCCCGATCTCGACGCCTGCGACCTTCCGTCGATCCTTTCGGCCGACGACGAGGATCCGACCGAATCCGAGAAGCGGCGGCAGCCTGAACTCAGCAGCAAGATCAGCGCGGAGACCGCGCCCGCCATTGAGGACGAGTTCGACGTCGACCGTGATGCCGACGGCGAGGCCGCGGTTCTCGCCCGCAATCTCGATCGCTCGATGCAGCGGATCGCCCGCCAGGCCGACCTCGATCCCGGCGACGGCCTGTTGTGAGGTATGCCATGGCCAAACCCGGTAAGAAGCAGCGTCTTTCCATCTATCTCGATCCGCCGGTGATGAAGGCGCTGGTGGACCATGCGGCGCGGCGCGACCTGTCGCGCTCGCTCGTCGCGGAGGCGGCTATCGCATCCTTCCTTTCACCCGACGCGGCCGAGCGGCAGGAAGCGGCGATGACCAAGCGGCTCGACCAGATCGATCGGCGCCTCAATCGCCTCGAACGCGATCTCGGGATCTCGGTGGAGACGCTCGCGGTCTTCGTGCGCTTCTGGCTGACCACCACACCACAGCTTCCCGAGCCGGCGCAGGCCGCCGCGCGCGCCCAGTCCGGCAAACGTTACGACGCCTTCGTCGCAGCCCTTGGCCGCCGCCTCGCGCAAGGGCCGAAACTGCGCAGCGAGATCCCCGAAGACATCCATCCAGCCTCCGATTCGTCCGCAAGCGGCTCGCAGTAGCGTCGACGCGAGCTGAGGCACTCCGCCTTTTCCCTGTAATTCCACGCCAGGGTACGACGGCCTCTTGAGGCTTGTTGCAGCCCGCCCGTTCGTGCCTTCTCTACTCGTCCCCGATCCAGGGCCGCGCGTCGTGCGCGCCCACAGTGGAATGGGGACGTGGTCGTGGTTTCTTCACCGGCATCAGTGGCGGTCGAACGCGGAACGCGCATGCTGCGCACCGCGCTCGGCCCCGCTGTTGCCAGGTTCCTCGACGACCCCGCGATCGTCGAGGTGATGCTCAACCCCGATGGGCGGCTCTGGATCGACCGGCTGGCCGAAGGTCTCGCCGACACGGGCGAACAGCTTTCGGCGAGCGACGGCGAGCGCATCATCCGCCTTGTCGCGCATCATGTCGGCGCCGAGGTCCACGCCGGCGCGCCGCGCGTTTCGGCGGAGCTTCCCGGGACGGGGGAGCGCTTCGAAGGCCTGCTGCCGCCGGTGGTGGCCGCCCCCGCCTTCGCGATCCGCAAGCCGGCGGTCGCGGTGTTCACGCTCGGCGACTATGTGGCGGGCGGCATCATGTCCGCCGCGCAGGCCGACGCGCTCCGCCAGGCTGTCGTCGAGCGGAAGAACATCCTCGTCGCCGGCGGCACCTCGACCGGCAAGACGACGCTGACCAATGCGCTCCTGGCCGAAGTCGCCTGCACCGGCGATCGCGTGGTGCTGATCGAGGACACGCGCGAGCTGCAATGCGCCGCGCCAAACCTCGTGGCGCTCAGGATGAAGGATGGCGTCGTCTCGCTCTCCGACCTCGTGCGCTCCTCGCTGCGGCTCAGGCCCGACCGGATTCCAATCGGTGAAGTGCGCGGCGCCGAGGCGCTCGATCTGCTCAAGGCCTGGTCGACCGGCCATCCGGGCGGCATCGGCACCATCCATGCCGGCACGGCAGTCGGCGCGCTGCGGCGCCTCGAACAGCTCATCCAGGAAGCCGTGGTCACGGTGCCGCGCGCCCTGATCGCCGAGACCATAGACGTCATCGCCCTGCTCTCCGGTCGCGGTTCGGGGCGGCGTCTCGCCGAGCTCGCGCAAGTGACCGGGCTCGGTGCTGCCGGCGACTACGACCTTGTTCCCGCCATCCCGTCCCCCGAACCCACTGGAGCCCCGCAATGACACTGACGACCCTTCACGCCCGTGCACGCATCGCAACGACTGCGCTTGCGACCTCGCTGACCCTCGCCATGACAAACGCCGCCTGTGCGGCCGGCTCGTCCATGCCGTGGGAGGAGCCGCTGCAGCAGATCCTCGAATCCATCGAGGGTCCCGTCGCCAAGATCATCGCGGTGATCATCATCATCGTGACCGGGCTGACGCTGGCCTTCGGCGACACCGCGGGCGGCTTCCGGCGGCTGGTCCAGATCGTCTTCGGACTCAGCATCGCCTTCGCGGCATCGAGCTTCTTCCTCTCCTTCTTCTCCTTCGGCGGCGGAGCGCTGGTCTGATGGACGAGCAGGTCCCCGGATTCACCGCGCCTGTGCACCGCGCGCTGACCGAGCCGATCCTGCTCGGCGGCGCGCCGCGCTCGGTTGCGATTCTGAACGGCACGCTGGCGGCGGCCCTGGGTCTGGGCTTGCGGCTCTGGCTGGTCGGCATCGCGCTCTGGGCGGTCGGGCACCTTGCCGCCGTCTGGGCGGCGCGGCGCGATCCGCTTTTCGTCGAGGTTGTGCGCCGGCATCTGCGCATCCCCGCGCATCTGGGCATCTGAGGTGCGGCGATGATGAACCTTGCCGAATACCGCCGCACCGGTGCCCGCCTCGCCGACTACCTTCCCTGGGCCGCCCTGGTCGGGGAAGGAGTCGTCCTCAACAAGGACGGCAGCTTCCAGCGCACCGCCAAATTCCGCGGTCCCGACCTCGACAGTTCCGTGCCGGCCGAGCTGGTTGGCGTCGCCGGCCGCCTCAACAACGCCTTTCGCCGTTTAGGCTCGGGCTGGAGCATCTTTGTCGAGGCGCAGCGCCACGAGGCCGCGACCTATCCGAAGAGCACCTTCCCTGATGCCGCCTCGGCACTGATTGATGCCGAGCGCAAGGCCGATTTCGAGGAAGCGGGCACGCACTTCGAGTCGAGTTATTTTCTCACCTTCGCCTATCTGCCGCCGGCTGAAGACACGGCGCGCGCCGAGACCTGGCTCTATGAGGGCCGCGAGCAGACCGGCGTGAATCCCTGGGAGATCCTGCGCGGCTTCGTCGATCGCACCGATCGTGTGCTCGCGCTGCTCGACGGCTTCATGCCCGAATGCCGCTGGCTCGATGATGCCGAGACGCTGACTTACCTGCACTCCACGGTCTCGACCAAGCGCCATCGCGTCGGCGTCCCAGAGACGCCGATGTATCTCGACGCGCTGCTGGCCGACCAGCCGCTCGCCGGCGGCCTGGAGCCACGTCTTGGCGACGCGCATCTGCGCGTCCTCACCATTATCGGTTTTCCGGCGGCGACGACCCCCGGCATCCTCGATGAGCTCAACCGCCTCGCCTTCCCCTATCGCTGGTCGACGCGCGCCATCCTGCTCGACAAGACCGACGCCACCAGGCTCGTGACGAAAATCCGCCGCCAGTGGTTCGCCAAGCGCAAGTCGATCGCGGCGATCGTCAAGGAGGTGCTGACCAACGAGGCCTCCGTGCTGGTCGACACCGACGCGGCCAACAAGGCCGCCGATGCGGACCAAGCTTTGCAGGAGCTCGGTGCCGACTATGCCGGTGAGGCCTACGTCACCGCGACCGTGACCGTCTGGGACACCGACGCCCGAGTCGCCGACGAAAAGCTGCGGCTGGTCGAGAAGGTCATCCAGGGCCGCGACTTCACCGGCATGGTGGAGACCATCAACGCGGTCGACGCCTGGCTCGGCACGCTGCCCGGCCACCTCTACGCCAATGTGCGCCAGCCGCCGATCAGCACACTCAATCTCGCCCACATGATCCCGCTCTCGGCGGTGTGGGCGGGGCCGGAACGGGACGAGCACTTCCGCGCGCCCCCTCTGCTTTATGGCAGGACGGAAGGCTCGACCCCGTTCCGGTTGTCTCTTCATGTCGGCGATGTCGGACACACCCTCGTCGTCGGACCGACGGGCGCGGGAAAGTCCGTGCTGCTGGCGCTGATCGCCTTGCAGTTCCGGCGCTACGACAACGCCCAGGTCTTTGCCTTCGACTTCGGCGGGTCAATCCGCGTTGCCTCGCTCGCCATGGGCGGCGACTGGCACGATATCGGTGGTGAACTCACCGACGGAACCGAGTCGTCGGTTTCGTTTCAGCCTCTGGCCGGCATCGGCCATACGCCGGAGCGCGCTTGGGCAGCCGACTGGTTCGTTGCCATCCTCACCCGCGAGGGCGTCACCATCACGCCCGAGGTGAAGGAGCACCTCTGGACGGCGCTCACCTCGCTCGCCTCGGCGCCGCTCGAGGAGCGGACCATCACCGGCCTCACAGTGCTGCTCCAGTCCAATGATCTCAAGCGCGCGCTCCAGCCCTACTGCGTCGGTGGCGCCTACGGCCGACTGCTCGACGCGGAAGTGGAAAGCCTCGGCCAGGCCTCTGTGCTCGCCTTCGAGACCGAAGGTCTGCTCGGCACCGGGGCGGCACCGGCCGCGCTCGCTTACCTGTTCCACCGCATCGCCGGACGCCTCGACGGCCGACCGACGCTCGTGATCGTCGACGAGGGTTGGCTGGCACTGAGCGATCCCGGCTTCTCCAGGCAGCTCGCCGAGTGGCTGGTCACGCTGCGCAAGAAGAATGCCAGCGTCGTCTTCGCCACCCAGTCTCTCGCTCAGCTCGAGAAGAGCACGATCGCCGCCGAGATCATCGACTCCTGCCACACCCGCATCCTGTTGCCGAACGACCGGGCGATCGAGCCGCAGATCACCGCCATCTACCGACGCTTTGGTCTCAATCATCGGCAGATCGAGATCATCGCGCGGGCAATGCCCAAGCGGGACTACTATGCCCAGTCCCGCCGCGGCAATCGCCTGTTCGAGCTCGGCCTCGGCGAGGTGGCGCTAGCGCTCTGCGCTGCTTCCGCCAAGTCCGATCATGCCCGGATCGAAGACGTGCTGGCCGAGCATGGGCGCGAAGGTTTCCTCGCCGCCTGGCTGCGCGCCCACGACCTCGACTGGGCGTCCGACCTCATCCCTGACCTTACCAATCTCGCCGCCCCCACGGCGAAACTCGATCAACCCAGCCAAGAGGTTTCCCCATGAGCCGTTTTCGCTCGCGCATCTACGCCATTCTCATCAACACCACCGTGCTTCTGGTGCCGGCGGCGCTGTCGCCTGTCGCCGTGACGCCGGCGCACGCCCTGTTCGGCTTCGGCGACATCGTGTTCGACCCGTCGAACTATGCCGAGAACGTGCTTCAGGCCGCGCGGGCGCTCGAACAGATCAACAATCAGATCCAGAGCCTCCAGAACGAAGCCCAGATGCTCATCAACCAGGCACGCAATCTCGCCAGCCTGCCCTACTCGTCCCTTCAGAAGCTGCAGCAATCGGTTCAGCGTACCCAGCAGCTCTTGGGCGAGGCCCAGCGCATCGCCTTCGACGTGCAGCAGATCGACCGGTTCTTCTCCGAGCAATACGCCGACATGGATCTCTCCGCCTCCGATCAACAGCTCATCGAGCTGGCCCGTGAGCGCTGGGGCAACACTGTCGGCGCCCTGCAGGACGCCATGCGCGTCCAGGCCGGCGTCGTCGAAAACATCGATACCCAGCGCGAGGAACTCTCAGCCCTGGTCGGAGAAAGCCAGGGCGCGACGGGCGCGCTGCAAGCAACCCAGGCCGGCAATCAGATTCTCGCCCTTCAGGCCCAGCAACTCACCGACTTGACTGCCCTCCTCGCCGCCAATGGCCGCGCCGAGGCGCTGTCGGCCGCCGAGCAGGCCGCCGCCGCCGAACAGGGCCGCGAGCAGCGCCGGCGCTTCCTCGAGCCTGGCGCCGGCTATCAGCCGGGCAATGCGCAGATGTTCCCGGGCAGCAACTGAACCCGACCAAAGGGGGTAATCATGGACGGCAAGATGTTCGCCCGACTTGGCCTGGTGATCGTGCTCGCCGTGGCCATAACAGCTGAGGCGGTCCACCGCGCGCGGGAGGACCTCTCGGCTGCCACGCGTCCATCGCCCAGGATCGGCACGGAAATGCCGCGCACCGATCCAATGCGCGGCAGGCTCCGGCGCTGCCAGGAGATGGGCGAGGCCGCGACCCGCGATGGCGAGTGCCTCGCCGCCTGGCAGGAAAACCGCCGCCGTTTCCTCGCGCCTTCGGAAGGACGCTGACGATGGAAGGCACCGGCGTCATCGATCGTTTTCTCGGGGTCTTCACCTCCTACATCGACAGCGGCTTCGGCCTGTTGGGTGGCGAGGTGGCCTTCATCGCCTCGACGCTGATCGTTATCGACATCACGCTCGCGGCTTTGTTCTGGGCCTGGGGCGCGGACGAGGACATCATTGCGCGCCTCGTCAAGAAGACGATCTTCGTCGGCGTCTTCGCCTACCTGATCTCTAACTGGAACGGCTTGGCAAAGATCGTCTTCGACAGCTTCGCCGGACTCGGCCTCATGGCGTCGGGCACCGGCTTTTCGGTGGCGGACCTGATGCGCCCCGGCCGCGTCGCCCAGACCGGGCTTGATGCCGCCCGTCCGCTTCTCGAATCCATCGCGGATCTAATGGGTTACTGGAGCTTCTTCGAGAACTTCATCCAGATCGCCTGCCTGCTGTTTGCCTGGGCGCTCGTGCTCCTCGCCTTCTTCATCCTTGCCGTACAGCTCTTCGTGACGCTGATCGAGTTCAAGCTGACGACGCTCGCCGGCTTTGTCCTGATCCCGTTCGGCCTGTTCAGCCAGTCGGCCTTCATGGCCGAGCGCGTGCTCGGCAATGTCATCTCCTCCGGGATCAAGATCCTGGTGCTGGCCGTCATCATCGGCATCGGCTCGACCCTGTTCGGCGAGTTCACGTCCGGCTTCGGCACCGAGCAGCCGACCATCGATGATGCGATGGCCATCGTTCTGGCGGCCCTCTCGTTGCTGGGCCTCGGCATTTTCGGACCGGGCATCGCCAACGGCATCGTCTCTGGCGGCCCGCAGCTGGGTGCCGGCGCCGCCGTCGGAACTGGCCTTGCGGCCGGCGGCGCCATCGTCGCTGCCGGTGGCAGCGCCATGCTCGCCGCGAAGGGCGGACGGGGCGCATGGTCGGCCGGCGCTAGAGGTATACATGGCGGCGCGGCACTCGCCGGGGGCGCATCGACGTCCTATTCGCTCGCCTCTGCGGGCGAGAGCGGGCCAGCCTCCGTTGCCGCGGGCCTTGGAGGCGTTGCCCGCGCGGCCGGGGGCGCCATGGTCTCGCCCCTCAAGCGCGCCGCGTCGCGTGCCTCCAAAACCCTGAGCTCCTCCTTTGATACCGGCGGCAAGGCCGCGTTCGAGGCGACGGGCGGGTCATCCTCCATGGGCACCGTCCGCGGCACGGCCGAGCCCTCAGCACCACCCACCGCCAAGGACAGTCCACCCGTCTGGGCACGCCGCATGCGGCAAAGCCGGGGCATGAGCCACGGCGCCATGGCAGCCGCCCATGCGGTCCGCTCCGGCGATAGTCACGGCGGCGGCGCCTCCGTCAGCCTTTCCGAAAAGGATCGCACATGACGTTCTACAAGCGACCAGCAACGCACTACGGCAAGACGCCGGAACCCGAGACGCCCTATCAGCGCGCCGCCCAGGTCTGGGACGAGCGCATCGGCTCCGCCCGCGTGCAGGCGAAGAACTGGCGGCTGATGGCCTTCGGCTGCCTGATCCTGTCGGCCGGTTTCGCCAGCGCGCTGGTCTGGCAGTCGGCGCGCGGCACCGTCGTGCCGTGGGTGGTCGAGGTCGATCGAACCGGCGAGGCTCGCGCGGTCGAGCCTGCGGTCGCCGATTATCGGCCGACCGATCCGCAGATCGCCTTCCATCTGGCCCGCTTCATCGAACAGGTCCGCAGCCTGCCCGCCGACCCGATCGTGGTACGCCAGAACTGGCTGCGCGCCTATGAATTCGCCACGGATCGCGGCGCGGCCGCGCTCAACGACCATGCGCGCTCGGCCGACCCGTTCACCCGGGTCGGGCGCCAGCAGGTCGCGGTCGAGGTCTCGAGCGTGATCCGCGCCTCCCCAGACAGCTTCCGCGTCGCCTGGACCGAGCGCCGCTATGAGAACGGCCAGCTCGCAGGCACGGAGCGGTGGACAGCCATCCTGACCGTCGTCATCGAGCCGCCGCGCGATGCCGAGCGCCTGCGCCGCAATCCGCTCGGCGTCTTCGTCAATGCCATCAACTGGTCTCGGGAGCTCGGACAATGAACCGACCGTCATTCCGCCGAACCGAAGGTCCGGCTTTCCGTAAATCCGTCTCCACGATCGGCGTTCTGCTCGCCACCACTGTGACGCTGGCAGCCTGCGCCACGGCCCGGAAGCCACCGCAGATCAGCTATGACGCCGACGTGCCGCCGCTGCCCGCCGTCACAGTCAGCACCGGCGAGGCGACGCCGCGGCCCATCCTCGTACCGCCAGCCTGGACTCCTTCCAAGGGCGGCAATCCCGCGAGCACACCCGCCGCTCGCGTCGAGAACGCCAACGTCGCTGCGCGCGTCGAGCCGCGAAAGGAGGGATACTACAATGCGATCCAGATCTATCCCTGGAGCGAGGGCGCGCTGTACCAGGTCTATGCTGCGCCCGGGCAGATCACCAACATCGCGCTCGAGCCCGGCGAGAGCCTGACCGGCGCCGGACCGATCGCCGCCGGCGACACCGCGCGCTGGATCATCGGCGACACCGAGAGCGGCAGCGGCGCGAACCGGCGGGTGCATGTGCTGGTAAAGCCGACACGGGCGGATATCACCACCAACCTGGTCATCACCACCGACCGCCGCACTTACATGATCGAGCTGCGATCCGGCGAAATGCCGTACATGCCGTCAGTGGCATGGGCCTATCCGCGGGTCGCATCACAGCGAGCCCACATACCGGCAAGCCCGATCATCCCGGTCCGGGCGGCGCGCAACCATCGCTACGGGCTGACCGGCGACAGGCCGCCCTGGCGACCGGTGTCGGTCTATGACGACGGGCGTCAGGTCTATGTCGAGTTTCCGCGCGGCATCGTGCAGGGCGAGATGCCTCCGATCTTCGTCATTGGTCCGGACGGCCAGCCCGAGATCGTCAACAGCCGCATCCACCAGAACATCATGATCGTCGACCGCCTGTTCGGCGCCGCCGAGCTGCGGCTCGGCAGCGGCGACCGGCAGCAGACCGTCAGGATCGTGCGTACCGACGGGAGGCCATCCTCATGAGCAAGACCGGCGCTGAAACGGAAACAGAAATGCCGTCATCGACGCGCGAGACGGCGGATGCCATGCGGCTGCGCGCCGAGCCACCGCGCGTCACGCGCATCTCGCGCCGCGTGCTGGCCTGTGTGGGTCTGGTTGCCGGCCTCGGCATCGGAGGCGCGTTGATCTATGCGCTGCAGAACGCGGACCGACAGGCGCACCAGGAGGAGCTCTTCACCACCGACCGCAGGCAGACCGCCGACGGCCTGCAGGGCCTGCCTTCGGACTATAGCGGCATTCCACAGCTCGGACCGCCGCTCCCGGGCGATCTCGGTGGCCCGATCGTGAGGGCCCGCGAGAAAGGTCGCGATGTTCCCGCCACGATCGCTCCGGTTCCGCAGCCCGATGCCGCAGAGCAGCGCCGTCTCGCCGAAATGGAAGCCGCGCGCACCAGCGAGATATTCTTCCAGACCAAGGCTTCGGCAGCGTCAGATCTGCCCGCATTCCAGCCGACGGCTGGCGGCTCGGAACCAGGCTTGTCCGGTTCCGGCACACAAGACCGGAAGCTTGCCTTCCTCAATGCGGCGGTCGATCGACGTACAGTCGCGCCCGACAGGGTGGCCGCGCCGGCATCGCCATTCGTCCTTCAGGCTGGATCGGTGATCCCGGCCGCCCTGATCACCGGCATTCGCTCCGACCTTCCCGGCCAGATCACGGCGCAGGTGACCCAGCATATCTATGACAGCCCGACCGGCAGCGTGCTCCTGGTCCCGCAGGGAACGAGGCTGATCGGCGAATACGACAATGCCGTTGCCTTCGGCCAGCGGCGCGTGCTGCTGGTCTGGAACCGGCTGATATTCCCCAACGGCCGCTCCATCGTTCTCGAGCGTCAACCTGGCGCCGACACCCAGGGTTATGCCGGGCTAGAGGATGGCGTCGATTATCATTGGTGGGATTTGATGAAGGCCGCGGGCCTGTCGACGCTGCTCGCCGTCGGCGCGGAGCTGACGATGGACGACGAGGACCGCCTGATCCAGGCGATCCGCAGCGGCGCCCAGGACACCATCAACGATGCCGGCCAGCAGATCGTCCAACGACAGTTGCAGGTCGCGCCGACGCTGACCATCAGGCCGGGGTTCCCGGTCAGGGTGATCGTTACCCGCGATCTCGTACTCGAGCCTTATGGAGCGGTCCAATGATGAAGCTGAAGCTCGGCGCCATTCCCGACGACAAGCCCGTCAAGGTCACCGTTGAGCTCCCGGCTGCATTGCATCGTGACCTGGTCTGCTATGCGGATTATCTGAACGGTCAACATGTCTCTGTCGCATTTTCTACAGGAGACGGCGCATGGCGAACCTGAAACTTGGCCCGTTACCAAAGCTCGGGACAGCGCGCATGACGATCACACTCCCCGAGCCGCTCAAGGAGGAACTGGAGCGCTATGCGGCGGAATACAGCCGCCTGTATGAGCCCGTCGAGGCAGCGGCTCTGATCCCGCATATGATCGAGGCCTTCATCCGCTCGGATCGCGGCTATCGCAGCCGCAAGGCACAAGCGGCGCGGGGACAAAACCGTCAACGCGAGGTGGGCACGGCGAGCCGCACAACGCGGAGTGAGTCCGGCGGCGACTCGGCTTGAAGCTGAGCAATCCGTCGTTCCAGCTCGCCGACAAGCAGGCTGAGGGCCTGGATGTGCTGCGCCATGCGCGTGTTGGCCGTTCGCAGGGCGCGAAGCTCATCGGTCTCGCGGCCGCGCAGTGCGGCAATCTCGGCCTCGAGCTGACGAATGCGATCAACGGGCGCCGATGGTGTCCTGGTTGGTTGCCGAGTTGCGGCCGCTTCCCGAAACCGCGCAAGCAGCTCCGGTGCCCGGTAGAGCGTCGCGCGGGAGAGCCCGGCTTCGGCGGCCAGGCGAGAGACGGTCAATTCCTCTCCCGTCGCCGTTTCGCGCAGCAGTCGGGCCATGGCCGCCTCAACGGCGGCGACCGCGTCCGCGCTGATCGACCTTGTCATTGCGGGCCTCCTTCGATGAGCGGCGCGATGAGGCTGCGTTTGCGTTCGTTGTCCTGCAAGAGCGCCTGTCGTTGAAGCGGCGAGAGCCGGCCTTCTCCGAGCATCCGTTCGCCCTCAGCGATCGACGCCTGCCAGGGCGCCAAGTGACGGCGTGTGATGCACGCGTTCGGACAGCGGTCCGGACGGCAATGGGACAGCGCTGGTGCGCTGCGCTCGACCGGCGCCTCCTCCCGATCGAGGCAGAGCGCGGTGTCCGGATCGAAGAAGCAGTCCGCCAGCAACCCAACGTGGAGCGTGCGCCCAAGATGCGCGAGCATCGCCCGCAGTCGCTGCGAATCGACGATCCGGCCCGGCAGGTCGCCCAGCTTGTCGCAGATATGCTCGAACTCGCGTCGCAGCCGCGCCGCGGCGGGTCCAGTTGGCGGCAATCCGCGCCTGATCGTGTCCTCGTAATAGGAAACCACGTCATCGAGTTGGCCGAGCGCGCGCTCCTGTTCGACCTCGATCCGGAACCCCGACGGGCTGGAACCCGCATAGCCTTCGAAGATAGCGACCGAGGCGTGCTTATACTGGATTTTGCCGGCAACAGTGCCGAAGGGCCGGTTGGCGATATGCCAAGCGAGCGTCCGCCTGAACTGCCGCGACGTGAACCACCAAGGGCGGCCATCCATATGCGGGATCGCCGGCTCTTGGCCTGCCTGGGCATCGAGGTGGGCGCGAAAGTTATTGATGAGCGCGAGTGTGCCGCCTCGCAACTCGGCTTCGTTGCCCTTATCCATCGCTAGCGTCTGCCAGATGGAAACGGCGCCACGGGCATCGCGCTGCCGCCGGCTCAGCCGCTCCGCGATGTCGATTGCCCGGGCCACCGGAGCGATAGTCACCCACTCGGCTTCCTCGCCGGCTGCCGTTCTCGACTTGTAGACCGTGCTTGTGATGCGATGGCGGTCGATGAGGCCATCGGCGCTGGGGCTGGTGGACAGGCAGCCCACCCGCATCGCCTGTAACTCGCTGTCGCGCATGCCGGTCAGGTAGGCGCAGACGATGTAGGCGGCGGCCTGGAGCATCCGCTCTTCCTGTTCGAGACTGCGCCCGTCGAACCGCTCCCGCCAGGGGCGACCGGTGTCCGGATCAATGGCGATGGGACTGTCCAGGCCACCGACCTCGCCGCCGAGGCGTGCAAGCGCTCGTTCCAGGCGCCGTCGCAGCAACGGGCGGCCAATGAGGTGGCGCGCGTGGCAGCCAAGCTGGAGTCCGATCAGGTGAAAATTGATGCCCGGCTCGACCTGTCCGGGCGTTGTCGTGGTGCGCACCGGAATGCCGCGCCCCTCGCCGCAGCGCCGGCCGATGTAGATATCGAGACGGTCCGACAGGGCCATGCCGTTCCGCGCTTGCTTGCGCGCCTGTTCGAGCCGGTCGAGCGCAGCGCGCGCGGCGAAGATGTCCTCGGCAAAAACGTCGATGTATTTGAGCGACCATCGCAGCATTGCCCCAATGACGGGCTCGGGGATGCGCGGGGTGCGGTTCTCGGCGGTCATCGGCCGCGGCATGACCCCGGCCACCCGCACGGCGGGACGGCCGCGCCACGGCCGGCAGGAGAAGCTGCCTAGGGTCAGAAACCGGCCGTAGCGGTCGAGCATGAGGGGAACGTCGATGATGTGAGCGATGCGCTCCGGGGTACGACCCGGCTGGCGCTTCACCTCGGCGAGATAGGCGTCGAGCAGCGCCTGATCGACCAGATGCATCGCAAACCGGCCCGCGTGATGGGCGACGAAGGCCATGAATCCTGACAGCATGTGAAGCGTGGCGCGCGCCATGGTCGGCGCCAGACGGGCCTGCGTCGGCAGCGGCGAGGCCTCGTTCATGCGCGCCCAGATGAACTCCTTGGCCGTCAGCTGCTGCCACGGATCTTCGAGATTCGTGAAATCGACCGTCACAAGGGATCTCGGGACGTTCTCCCGAAAGATCGCGGGCGCGAGGTCCCAGCGGTCGTCGATAAACCGGGACAGGCTTGTCTCCTCTGTGCCGGGCTTGAGCTCATGTGTCGCAAGGACGATCTCGTCGGCGCGCCGCGTCCGAGAGATCGCCCAGGTCTCGGTCGGGGTCGTCGACGCGATGGCGGTCATGGCGCGCCCGCCTCAGGCGGCAGATAGAGGAGGTCCGCTGTCGCGCTCTTGCGCGCGGCCTCGACGACGCTCCGGGGAAAGGCCGGCAGGATCTGGTCGTTGATGCGCCGCCAGGCTCGCCCGAACTTGGCCTCCCAGTCCTCGCTCGCAAGGAGGCCGCGCTGTTCGAGCGTAAAGTTCATGAAGGCGATCAGCGCTGGCAGCTTGCGCGCCGTGATGACCGCGTTACGGCAATCGAGACATGCCCAGAACGGCGACGGGCAGGCTTGGTCCGCCTTGCCGAACGGGCTGTCGTAGAAGTTCGCGCAAGCAGCGAGCCACACATCTTGGGCGCCATCGAAGAGCGGAACCACATCGCGGGTTACGATCGCGGCAGGAAGGTCGGCGTCGTCCGGATCGCGGCGGATCGCCGCTTCCTGCGCCGGTATCAGAATCCGGGGCTCGTTCGGCTGCGCCGTCGCCAGGGCCTCGTTAAGGGCAGCCGCGATGGTGGCCTCATGGACGTGCCGGAGCGCGGGGATGTCGGCGTAGTGCTGCGCGGCCACCTCGACGGAGTGGCCCTGCGCGAAAGTCTCGAGCTGGCCCCCTGTCTTGACGTACCACGCGGCCTTGTAGGTCTTGCGCAATCGCGAGAGCTCGAGCCGCAGCACGTTGCCTTGATCGTCAAGGAGACAATGGTCCCGCACGAAATACCGGGCAGCCAGGCTGCCATGCGTCATGCCGTCGATCAGGCCGGTCAGGCAGCCCCAGACCCACAACCGGTCGGAGCCGAGGCGCTTGCGCGCGCGCTCGGTAAGCCTGATCGCGAGCCGCAGGAGGCCGCCGGGGGTCATCACGCCGCCGTCGCGGACTCGCATGGTCTTCCATTCCGTGCCGTGCGCCCGGCGCTTGAAATAGGCGATGTCGACGAAGCCTCTGGCCGGGTTCTTCAGGCACTCGGCCTTCAACGTGCGCAGGCATTCGATCTCCATCCCGGTCCCAAGCGAAATAAGGATGATGAACGCCACGACATCCGTGGCCGTCAGATAAAAGCACGCATGCACCGCCGCGCAGCTCAAATCCTTTCGCCTCGGCGCGCCGTGATAGATGGCGCGCTGACGCATGCTGTCGAAGAGCGGTTCCTTCGACATGGCCCAGCCATCCCGTGCGATGCCTTCGACGAGTTGCTGGAAGCGCTCCTTGATGGTGGGATGGAGGTCGGCGGGTGGTCGTGGCAGGTCGTCGCCCAGCACGATCCGGCGCGCGGCTTCGACCACCTGCTTGCGGGCCGCACGGCGGATGCGGGCGGCTACGGCAGTGCTGTAGGCGTCGCGCGGACGGCTGTTCTTGTAGGGCTCCAGGCTAAGATAGGTGAGCCTGGGTAGAAGCGCCGGCGGGAGAGAACCCGGCTTCTGTTCTTCCATCCGCCGCAGAAGCAGGATGGGACGGGAAAGGAGATGGCGGCGAAAAATGGCGCCGGCCATCGTGTGTCGCTTCAGCCATGCTTCATAGCGATCGAAAAGCCCGGGTCCGAGCGCGGCGATCGTATCGATCGGTTCGTTCGTGGCGTCGAGGAAGTGAAAGAACCGTCGTAACTGCTCGACATGGGTGCGGACCTTGGTGGGCGTGCATACGACACCTGGCGCCGTCAGGCTGTCATGCAGCGCCGCCGTGAAGGCGCGGACGAGCCGCGGCCGCGACCCGTCATCGAAAACGACGGTTACGCTCTCGCCGTTCTCGATCGGCACATCGAAACGCAACAATCCCAGCGGCCGTGCCGGCGCGGTCTCCGGCGGCGGAAAGTTTGCTCGCCGACCGCTCATGAAACGTTCCCCGGTTCCGCCTCAAGCGCGGCGCCCCAGCGCGCCGCTGCGGCCTCGACCAGTTCCCGGCTTTCTTCCAGGCTATCCAGATAGATGTAGGTGCTGGCGATGCTGGCGTGCCCCATGAGGCGTTGCAGCTTCTGCAGCGGATCGCCGATCATCCGGCGGTAAGCCGCGGCGCCCGGCTCGTCCACCGGGCCCTTGGCCAGCACCGATCCAATCTGCTCGCGGATCAGCATGGAGAGCATGTGGACTGCGAAGGCATGGCGCAGCGCGTGCGCCCGGACGTCAATGTCGATCCCTAGAGCGCGACACCGAGCACTGGCGCGCCGGAACACGAGCGACCAGGCGGCTGGCGTCATCGGCCGGCCCGCCTCATTGAGCCACAATGCCAAGGGCTCGCCACGCTCCGTGAGGAGCCGCCTTCGATCGCGTGGGGTCAGAACATCGAGACGCACACGCCTGACGACCCCCGCATTGTCCACCATGATGACGCTGGTCCGGTCCGGCTCGTCTCTGATAACGATCGGTTCGGAAGCCGGATGGCGGCAGTCGACAAGCGCGTTAGCCCGCTCGATTGCCACATAGTCGGCAAGCCGCCGCAGGAGTCGGACCGGTATCCGGATCTCGCGCCCTCTTCCACCCTTCGCAATCGAGGCCGGAAGCCGGAATGGGACGGACTTCGGCGCTGAGTGGGACCGGTCGACTGCCGGCAACTCTATCGCAAGCAGGCTTGTGGCTTCCTCCAGGCGCAGCCCAGTCGTGACCAGCAGTTCCGCGAACAGGGCGTTGC
>NZ_RZSX01000250.1:0-7468 GCF_004023105.1 Mesorhizobium sp. M5C.F.Ca.IN.020.32.2.1
ACAGATACTTAGGTGCCGGTCGTTGGGCGACGAAGCGACTGCTTGGATTTCTCTCGATTCCGGCTACATTGCCCATTCATCTTTCCAAATGTTGCTAAACGTTCTCGGCGACAGGGGAGCTGCGCCGATGCCGGACAATCGGAGTGATGGTAGCGCGTTTGCCCACGCAAGATTCTGTTACGACAGAGCACTCCTAACCGCAGCAAAGTCGGGCCTAACGACAGCCGTCCAGCGGTATTTCCAGGGGGATCGAGCCGGTCTAGAAGGCCTCTTCCGGTATGCACCCCTCCGCTCATCTTGGGACCGCCTCATTCTTGAGGCCGGTCTGTTTTCAATGCCTCTTTGGAATTGCTTACTGAAGCGAACCGTTGATGCCGTCGAGCCGGGAAAACAACCAGGCATGGCACCGCGCCGGAAGGCCGGAGAACAATGAGCGAACTTGATCGTATCAGGACAACGCTTCGGACAAGTCAACAAGCCACTTTCCCGCGTCAGATGCAGGCATTCGGACTGGATCTGGTCGTACAGGAAGGGGTTTTTCCTCCAGAGCACTTCCAGAGTTGGCGTTGGATTAGCGAGAATTTTCCCCCATTCGACGGAAAGACCGTCTTAGAAATCGGCTGCGGTTTCGGTCTTCCCGGCCTTCTGTTGGCAAAGACTGGCGCGCTGTCGTTGCTGACTTGTGACATCAATCCGAGGGCCGTCGCGAACACGTTGGAGAATGCTGCAAGAAACGGAATTAGTAACGTCGAGGTCATCGCAAGCGATATATTTAACAATGTTCCACCTGGCAGAAGGTTCGACATCATATTTTGGAACTACCCGTCGAGCTACGCTCCAGAAGATTACGAGTTTGTCCACGACCTCGAAGGTGGTGCGATCGATCCAGGGTACAACTTGCTCGAGAGATTTCTTTCAGATGGCCCAAGGTTCCTTACGGAATCAGGTCGTATCGTTCTTGGGTTCGGCACTAATGCCCGTGACGACCTTCTTGAAAAGATTGCGGGTTCAAATGATCTCACATCTGTGCTTCTGCGAGCCGGGACCTATCCCGACGTCAACGTAACTTACAGGCTGTTCTCAATATCAAAGAAGGCCACAAGCGCATGATGCCCGAGCTGATGCGCATTGCGTTGGTCGCCATTTCGCGCAATCGGAGCAAAGATAGCTGGGTAGCGGGCAGTAGCGTCCTTTCGCAGTTCATCCAGCGTGCGCCGAACGACATTGACATTCATCATGTCAATTTGGCCGCATTCAATCAGGCTGTGGATAAGGATACCAGGGCTCTGGCGGACGCGGGGTTCTCCATTGCCACATCGCGACCTGCCGACGCGGAGCTGGAGATCGTATTCTTGAGATCGAACGGGACCCTGGCGATAAATTGGGTTCTCGAACAGGAACGACCGACGGCGTTAATCAACGATCCGCTTTTTGGGACAAGGGCGAGTTTCGCGGACGTCATCGCGCGAAAGGTCGAGATGCACCTGGAGAACCACCATTCGAAGCACAGGGATGATCTCCTTGCACTCCTGGAGCATTCCGCCTCAATCTCGGCCGAAATGAGTCTGGACCAATTGGTTGGTAGCATCTCCGCGCTAGACCTCGCGAAATACGTCAATACCAACCTTCGTGGCAGCACGCGATAGATGTCAGCCCCCAATCTCCCAGGAATTCCCGAACACCGTGGCAAACGTAGAAGTGGACATGGAAGAAGCTCGACCTGGTCCACCGATCTGTCGACCGGCAAAAGGAGCCGCTGACTTGCTGTCGGTGAAGAAGGAAGCTAGGATCTTGCCTGCCTTCCTGCGTCCCACGCTGCTGCGGCCGACCCATGCCCTCTCGAGGCCCTCCAGCGCCACTCAGTCGGCGAGCGCGCCGTCGAACCTTGCGCATGGACCGCCTAGGTCACGGAGTCGACCTGGTGCTGCAGCCTTGCCCAACGACGAGGAACCTGCCTTGTCCTCCGGTTTGATCCCGGTGTAGTAGTTCGTCAGCTTCTCAATTGTTGAAGCTTCCCCTATGATCACCAAACACCCCCGCGCCGTGGCAAGAGGGTTGCTCGGTGAGTTCGTCGTTTCCATGTAACAAGCACGCAGTACGCACAGTCGAAAGTGCGGTTCAAGTTTATCGCTTCAATGGCTCGTGCACGCGAGCACGCGCGACGAAGACCGAGGTGGGATCCGGAAATAACCTCGGAACTGCCCGAATTGGCCTTGGTGGGGATTCAGACTTCCGCCATCTGCAGACACTGGCAAAGATATTCGCTCAGCAACACCAGAGGCGGCACGTGCATCGCCGACCCGGCCTGTGGCCAAGCCTCAGCCGAGGTAAACAATACCACCTCGTCCGCAGTCCGGGCGATCGGGCAGTCAACGCGGGTCGTAATGGCAATCGTGTATGCTCCGGTTTCGCGCGCAATAGCCAGAAAATCCTTGGTTTCCACAGTGTGGCCACGCGACGAAATGCCAATGGCGAGGCTCAACGAGCCAAGCCCTCGCGCGAGAGCGTGAGACACGGTGGCGGACCCCGAGCAATGTGCGGGGAAACCTAGGCAGATCAGTCGCATGGCCAGAATATCAGCGCAGACGGATGACGGCCCCGTGCCGAACAGTTCGACGCGTCGGGCCGCTCGGATGCGGTTGGCAAACCCACTAATTTGAAGGTCGTCAAAACCACGAGCGGACACGGAAATTGAGTTTTGTAAAGCAGAACTGAGGATGGCGATCCGAGGAGCTGTGTCTACAGCTTCTGATGGCGCGCGTTCAGCCAGTTCGCCGCTCAACTTCCGCCGCTCAATTTCGCCGCTGAGCGCAATCTTAAACTCGCGAAATCCCGAGAGTCCCAAGGTTCGGCAAAATCTTACAATTGAAGCAGAACCGGTAGCGGTGTTGCGCGCAAGGTCGGCAATGGACAGCGCCAGAACAGCCTCGGGGTCTTGTGCAACATACAGAGCTATACGTGCGAGCGCATTCGGAGCCGTGTTAATTGCATCATAGATGATGTCTAGCAGCAATTTCTGTGTATGTCGGGGCTTCCGCATGTGTCTTAGTGTTCGTTCCAAGCTGGCAGTCGACCCGCGAAGGCCTAGCAAAGCCCTGCATATTCGAGTCTCGATGACGGTTCACTGACGCAGATCATAGACAAGGTCGATATCGGATTCCGGCTGCCGCTCCGTTCGCGCCCATGTCTCGGCAGTCGGGGCAATGGACGCGAGGGCATGCGCTCGGCCGCTCGCGAGGCGGTCTTGCGAGTGGCCTCGTTTAACGACGTCTCCTGGCCCGATGCTGTCAATGGAGCTTACTTTACTGGCTGCGCATGCGCCGCGCAAACCGTGGTGTCCTCGTCGTCAGGGCAGTGGGGACGACTGCACGGCAACGCAAGCGGTGCCGTCTGGGAAAATATATTCATTAGTATATTGGCGACATAACCAATCTTACTTGCGTTCTTCTATGATTAGGTTCATCGTCCGATCGAAACCGGGGGCATGACAAGGTGACTACATCTCTAGGGAACGCCGACGTGGCGTTTGGTAAATAGCTCATCTCAGCAAGTTGGCCACGAGCTTGCCGATGCCACCCGTACTAGCGGTTCGTCTCGCGGCTAGCGCATGCGACGGGCTTTACTTCTCTGGTACGGCAACAGAGGGCGCGACTGCTTGGGGTCAAGCTGGTCAGGAACTTGTCCTGTCGCGCATTGGCTCCGGCTGTTTAAAAAAGCCGCTGCAACAGTGAGGAAACCACAATGTTTCACCCGCTTCCAGAAGAGCTGCGCGATATCGCGGGTCAACCCTTTCCACTTTATCCCTGCTCGAATGAATCTTGGTCAATCAAGCCGACGGCCGGCCGCTCAAGCTCGCGGGTTATGATATGTTCCATTCCGAAGGCGGGCACCCACCTATATGCCCGTCTGCTTGGACTGCTCGGGCTTGTACAGTCCGATGTGTTCTTTAATAAAGACTATCTTGGAGACTTCCGCTTTGTGGATGTCGAGCGAGCTCGCTTCACTCATTCCGAAAATATTCTATGGATACCGATCGAGATATCCTCGCGCTTTATTCAGCCCGGTCAGTTTGGCTATGGGCATCTACCGTGCGACATCGGCACTCGCCATTGTTTAGCGGATTTCAAGATCGTCTTTCTTTCGCGCGAAATGCGTGCGGCAATTGTGTCGCAGATGCGATATGTAGGTGACAGCGATTGGTGCCCGCCTGAGAGGGCTGAGATTACGTGGCGCAATGAGCCGGACGGACCTGACAAAATGCTGAAGTACTTCGATGAGATCGCGCCTTTCATTTTCAATGATCGCTGCCATCCAGTGGCACCGTGGGCGGATCAGGAGAATGTTCTTGGATTGAGCTATGAGCAGATCATAGGCGACCAAGGACGCGAAGTTCAGTTCGAGACCATTCGCAGAATTGTAGAGTTTTGCGAGATCGAGCGGCCGCCGCAGCCTGAGCTGATCTTAAACCAGCTAATCGGACAGCAGACCTTCACCCTGTCCAGCGGGCGAACTTCGTGGGAGGCTTGCTGGAATGCCGAGATCGAGGCGCGGTTTACCGCGCTGGGAGGGACGAGACTCAACGAGCGATTCGGATTTGGTTCGAGATAGATTTCAGGCTGTCGCAGAGCCCGGCGATGGCAGGTACGCTCGGAGCCGCTCGCCGGACGTTTATGCGAGCGATATTCTGGAAAGGCGCGCTGACCACTGCCCACCTGCCGCCCGCGCAATCACTTCCTGAAGTGCCGACATCGCGATTGGCGCGGGGCTTGCAAGGACCCTTGGTGCAACGTTCGACCGGAGCGCAGCGACGGGAGATGCCCGGGAGGGAGGAACCTGCCTCGATCCGGTTAGGAGACAAGAATTGTTGAATATAATCCCGCACACCGCAGCGCGAGTCCCGCGCGCCCTAAGCCCTCTTATCCCAGCTTTACGTGCAGGTGTTTGCTGCAGTCACGCTCAGCCATCGCACTCGGCCGCCTGAAGTCGCTCGGCGAACGGCGACCGCGGGGGCAGTTCGCACGCACACAGCGCCGCTCACGGATGGGTCGGCTGTTGGGCCCAGCCATCCCACCGCATCTCTTCGAATAGCACGAGCCCCTTGACCTCCCGTCATCCGCGAACAGCGGGTGAGCATTAAAGCGGTGCCCCCTTTGACGTCAAAAGGCCAGCCGTTGCCGCCCTGCCGTTCACTGTTAATTGGAGCCTAACCATGCCTTACGCCAAAAGCCGGCCTTATCGCTCTTTCAGCCCTAGCCCTGCTTTTTTTCGGGCTGGCGACGCAATATGGTCCAGTTGCCAAAGACTACGTGCGCCAGCATGAAAACCATAGCCGGCTCGTCGCGTTTTGGCGGAAGCTCATTCCAGAGCGGCGCGACGCACTCTTAACGACGCCGCTGCGCCAACTGCTGGCAACCCGAATGGCGACGTCCCTCTCGTCTTATTTTTGGACTACAACTGCCCGCGGTGCCGGGCGGAAGACCGTACAATCCAGCAAGCCCTCAAGCATGATCCCATGCTGAAGGTTGTCTACAAACATTGTCCGGGCAAGAGACCGGGTTCCAAATTTGCCGCACTGGCGGCGCTCGCCTCCAGCAAACAGGGAAAATATGAGGCGTTCCATCACGCCCTTATGGCTGCTCGCGGCCAGCTCAGCCAATTCGATATCTTGACTATCGCACGACACGTTGGCCTCGAGGTTGAGCAGCTCAAGCGGGACATGGAAGACCGCGCCATCGAAAACGTCCTCGAGCGCAATTGCGCGCTCGCCAAGGAGCTGTACATCAACGTCACGCCGGCGTTGGTTCTCGGCGACGAAGTGATTTCAGGTGTGCTCAAGATTCACACGCTGGAACGCTTCATCGCCAAAGAGCGGGAAGAAGCTAAGCGTCGTGCCGGATCACAACTTCGGCATTTTGACAGCGTGGCGGCCGGTGCGATCCCGTTCTTTGGCCACGAGTGCCGCTTCTCGCGCCGGGCCAAATCTCTTATATGGCCCGGCAACGCGGTGCTAGCGTGCAAAGTCCTGCATTCAGCTCGCTTTCCTCAACTTGGCCGAACGCGATCGCACAGCTCGGGATCTATTCAGCCGGTCCTGGTGTTTCCGTTCCGCCATCGGCGTCTTTCACCGAAGCCTCGCCAGAAGATAGGCGGGAGGCGCGCCGACGCCTGCTTCAGATCGCGGCCGGCGCGACGATGATCGTCATGGGCTCTCGCCCCCCTGGGGTGATCGTACAAGTCCCGATTGTCAGAAGAATCTGTTGACGTGGACGCCTCGGCGCCAAGCTCGCGCCACCTGTCGACAGCGCGGCCCTTGGCGTGTTGGATAAAGCCGCAAAGCGGTTGCAAGAAATCCCGTTCGGATTGACGAAAATGACGGTGGCCGCACCCATGCACCTCGATCATGCCATTCAAGGCCGAGGCTCTGGTCGAGGTCACCTCATTGAGGATGACGGCGGCCGGAATTGCCTGGATCAAGCAGCCAATCGTGGTGCGCGACACCTCATTTATTGAATTGAGGGTGGCGCCGGCGTTCCGGCATTGAAGTCCTGATATCAATTGTGCGACAGGCTGCCTCATCGAACCGCTGGCGGAGGCAAGCGTGGGCTGCAGCACCAGATCACAGGCATGCCGCCAGCGAGGCCATCCCATGTGCTTAATGGCCATGCCGCCAAGATCGAATTCGCTACCCGCATGAAACCTCGGTGTGGTGGAGGTGTTGAGAGGCACCTGCGCCAGGCTGGCGAACGGTTAGAAGCGGGCAAAACCCGTAGCTCAGCTCATAGCCCGCCTAAACAAAGGCGGGCATCTTAGAAGGCCGCAGTCCTTCGGACTTAGGTCCAAAAGAGCGGCCCAGGTGATTTCGCAAGCCGGGCGGGGGTTTGCGCCGTTCGCATCAAGAGCTGTCCGCCCGGCCAATTCTGTCCCTTACATAAACCTGACAATCAGCCGCAAACGGTATACCAGCTGTCGAATCGGCCATTGTTTGGAACCGCACACAGAGCGCCGTAACAAACCTTCTCACCCTTGAAGTAGGCCAGGAACTGCAGTAAATGCGATATTTCGCGCTGTTCATCTTCGTCCCGGATAAGCTCCGGACCGCCCTGCGACTTCAGTGCCAGCTCGATCAACTCGATCGCCCGATCTTTGTTGCCGCTCTCGTGATAGTACAGGGCTGCCAAACGATAAGGCAGGAGCTTACGTTTGTCGCTTTCCGGGGGATTCAGTGCCAGGATGTGTTCGGACAGCTGTTTTCCCATCGCCAAGCGCTCAGCAGACGGAAAGTGCGAATGGTCAAGGTTCGGAAAGAAGAGCTCGTCTAACGCCGCAACCATCCAATTCTCGGAGTTTCTGTTGATCGCGTCGCGAACGAATTGGCGCATGACGGGCAAGCCGACCTGCATGTCCTTCATTTTGTGAAGCAACAGATTCACATGAGAACGGCGGAAACCGAGGTTGTCCGGCATCAAGG
>NZ_RZSX01000251.1:0-7453 GCF_004023105.1 Mesorhizobium sp. M5C.F.Ca.IN.020.32.2.1
CTACGGCTATTCGAACCCGATGCGCCGGGCGAGCGAGATGCCGCATGTCGCTGGCATCGTGCAGGTCGGCCTGCGTGGCGTCGGCAGCGCGCGCCTCACCGAAATCGAAGCGGCGCGGCGCTATGGCAGCCGCTTCGTGACCGCCCGCGAGGTTCACGCCCAGGGCGTCGAAGCGGCTCTCCGGCATATTCCGGAAGGAGCGCGGATCGTCGTCACCCTCGACTGCGACGGCCTCGATCCCGGCATCATGCCGGGCGTGGCGGCGCGTACACCCGGCGGCCCCACCTACACGCAGGTGATCGACCTGATCGCGGGCCTCGGCAGGCGGGCCAGGATCGCAGGATTCGACCTTGTCGAGCTCTATCCTCCGGCCGACATTGACGGCCTGTCGGCCCTGACCGCCGCGCGCCTTCTCGTCAATGTGATCGGCACCATCGTCCGGCAGATTTGAACCCGGCTTCTCGGGTGATCCGGTCAGTGACAGGAAGGCTCGTCATCGCCTGATGCGACATTCCTGGTCGCAGTGGATGTTACTGTCCCTTGCCGCGAAGGCCGATTTCCTGGTCAGACCGCCCTCCGCGCTTTCCATTCGTGTCAAAATTCGATATCGCCAAAGTCGCCGCCGCCATCGGAGCCGGCGTCGCCTGCCGGGTCGGCAGCGGCTTCGTCTGGCTGTGACGCCGCCGGCTCGGTTGCCTGCGCTTCGCTTCCGCCAAACATGCCTGCGATGGCGTTGCCGAGAAGCACACCCCCAGCCACGCCCATCGCAGTCTGCGCGGCTCCTGCGAGAAACCCGCCGCCTGCCCTCTGCCGATCATTGCCCGAAAGCGGCTCCTGCGGCACAGCGGCAGCGGTGCGCCCTACCCGCGGGACCGAACCCGAGCGCCTGCCGCCGCCGAAGAGCCCGCCAAGCAATCCGCCGCCGGCAGACTGCTTTGCCTGTTGTTCCAGTTCCTCGATGCGGGACTGTGCCGCGTTCAGGGCCTGCTCTTGCACGACGATGGTCTGCGCCATGTAGTATGGCGCGCCGGGCTGCCGGGCAATCTGGTCGTTGATGAAGCGTTCCGCTTCGGCATCGCGCGGCGGCGTCTGTCGCTCGACGTTCGCAAGTTTCTCGAAAAGATTCCCGATCGCCTGCTGGTCGTTCCTGTCCATGGGAAGCTACTCCGGTTGTCCAGGCGCGCCCCGCGTCCAAGTGATTCTCGCGACGCGCTCTAAGTCCCTGTTTTATGCATGTCGCGGCGCCAAAACCGCTGCCGCGACATGCAGTTGATTGACGGGCCTATTCGCGCTCGCCAGTGAAGTTCAGCAGCAGCTGGAAGATGTTGATGAAGTTCAGATAGAGTGAGAATGCACCGAAGACGGCGAGCTTCTGCTGCGATTCCGCACCGAAGTTTTCCGCAAACTGCTCCTTGATCGTCTGGGTATCCCAGGCGGTGAGACCGATGAAGACGGCGATCCCGATCACCGAGATCGCGAACTGGAGTGCGGTCGAGCCGAGGAAGATATTGACGATGCTGGCAATCACCACGCCTATCAGGCCCATGATCAGGAAGGACGAGAACTGGGTCAGGTCGCGTTTCGTCGTATAGCCGTAAAGGCTGGTCGCGCCGAACATGGTGGCGGCGATGAAGAAGGTGCGCGCGATGCTGGTACCGGTGAACACCAGGAACACGGACGCCAGCGACAGGCCCATGACCGCACAGAATGCCCAGAACATCGCCTGAGCGCCGGCCGCGGACATCGTCTGGATCCGGAACGAGAAAAGCAGCACGAAGGCAAGCGGTGCCAGCATCACCACCCACTTCAACGGGCTGGAAAAGATCGGCACGTAGAGGGCTGGCGTGGAAGCCACCACGAAGGCGATCACGCCGGTAACGACGAGGCCAACTCCCATGTAGTTGTAGACGCGCAGCATGTGCTGGCGCAGGCCTTCGTCATAGACGGCGCCGGTTTGGGCTCCGACGCCGGTGCGGTATCCTAGATTGGGGGTATTCATGCGGGTTCTCCTTTGTGAGGGTCAGTAAAGCGTGTTGGCGAGCGTCTCTGCGGTGCGATCGAGATCGCGGACACCGCGTCGGGCGACGACTGCGTAAGCAACTTCGCCGATCTGGAAATAGGCCGAGGAAATTTCCCCCGAGGGGGCGACGGTCGGCTGGACCACGTCGAACGTTCCGGGCCTGATCGCGAACAGCGAGACCAGTCCCAGGTCCCTTGTTTCGACAGCCATCTCGACGCTCGGGCCGAACTGCGATGGATAGATCTGCACGTCACGGACTTTCCAGTCCTTCGGCAGCGACGGCATGACGATCGCCGTGGCGGCGCGGATTTCGTCCGCATCGTAATCAGGCGCTTCGGGCTGGGATGACATGGCCTCGCGCACGATCGTCGTCCTGTGTGCCCGGATCGCCTCCTCCAGATAGACAGGCGGCTGGGTCGAGGCGACGACTTTCGTCACCGATATCGGCCCGACGATCCCGTTCGCAAACCAGCCCGCGGCCACCAACACTGCGACCGCCGAAGCCCGCTGCAACGTGCGTAAGGCCCGACCCCGGGCCAGTCCCCGCTCCAGCCGCCGTGCTGCGTCGGCCGTTGCCGGCCGCGCCATGCTCTTGGACCCGGCAAGCGCCACGCGCAGTTCGTCGCGCGTCCTGAGGTCGGACATCACGCGAGCGGCCGCCTCCGGACGGGCGGAAAGAAACGCCTCGACCTCGATGCGGCGGGCAACGTCCAACTGGTCGTCGACATAGGCGTCGAGGTCGGCATCGGTCACCGGGTCGCGCAGTTCGCTCATCATGGACATCATGGGCCTCCCACGATCTTGAGGTGGCTTTTCGCACGTGCCGGCAATTTGTCCTCCATCTCGCGGAGCGCCGCGCGCGCCCTGCCGATGCGCGACATCAGGGTTCCCAGCGGTACGCCGCTGGCCTCGGCCGCCTGGCTGTAGGTAAGTCCCTCGATGGCGACGAGATGCAGCGCCGAACGCTGCTCATCCGGCAATTTGAAAAAAGCTTCGCGCACCTGTGCCAGCCGGACGGAATGTTCCTGGGGAGCCTGCACGCTGGCGTCGATAAGATATCCGGCCTGCTCGACGCGCGCCGCTTCGGACTTGCGGGACCGCAAACCGTCAATGAAGGCATTGTGTACGATCGACAGCAGCCATGCGCGCAGGTTCCCGCCGGAGCGGAAGGTGCCGCGCCGCTCATAGGCACGCACCAGCGCGTCATGCACCAGATCCTCTGCTTCTGCGCTGTCGCGCGTCAGCGAACGCGCGTAGCGCCTCAGGGAACCAAGCTGTCCTATGATATTGAAGCGTGGCATCGATCCTCTCATGTCCCGTTTACGGAGCATGGCAGGTTTTTAATCCCGCTCTTTGAGTTTTTTTGCGATCCGGAAAGGTCTGGCATCAACGGTACAACGCCGCCATCGCGCGTACGGCTTCTTTGTCCGCGAACGAGCAGCCCTCCCCTCAGCCGCCGCAATTCGCCGCGCGGATTTAGCCCCACCGGGGATTTCGATGTTTATACCTGAATTAATTTGTGACGCGGAAAACCGGGAAGTTGTCATCTTTCTCGGGCACTTGCCAGTTAAAGGCAGGAAACATTCACCGCCGAATCTTCGCTTCACCGACGGCCGTTTGGGCCTGCCTTGTTCAACGAATTACCGACCCAACATGACAAGCAATGTGCCAACCCAGCGGGATACCCGCATCGATGTCTTCCGCGCGCTAGCGCTACTGACGATCTTCATCAACCATGTGCCGGGGACGATCTTCGAGTATTTCACGCACAAGAATTTCGGCTTTTCCGATTCGGCCGAAGCCTTCGTGCTGATTTCGGGGATTGCCGTTGGGCTCGCCTACGGACTGAAGTTCCGGCCGGGAAACCGGTTGCTCGTTACCCTAAAGGCCTGGCGGCGCGCCGGTGTCCTCTATGTCACCCACGTCATGACCACGGTGGCGACGCTGGCGATCTTCTCGGCGGCTGCACTGCATTTCTCGCGGCCCGATCTTTTGAAGCTGATCAACATTCAGATGATCATCGAGGACACGCCGGAAGCGCTGCTCGGCATCGCCGCGCTCGGTCATCAGATCGGCTATAACAACATTCTTTCCATGTATGCCGTCGTACTTCTGATGATGCCGCTTTTCCTGTGGATCGGCACTTTCAGCCTGCGCCTGATGCTTGCTGCGTCCGCTCTTCTCTGGCTCATCGTCGGCATTTTCCAGATCGCGCCTTCGAATTTTCCCGGCGACGGCTTCTGGTTCCTGAACCCGCTCTCCTGGCAGTTTCTGTTCGTGATCGGGATCGCCGGCATGCTGCACGTCAAGCGCGGCGGCGAAATCCGCTTCAACTGGATGATGGCGAGCGCGGCCGTCGGGTATCTGGTCGGCGCGCTGATTTGGGTGCGGCTGCCGTTGTGGGGCATCGAAACGGCCTCCGGCCTGCCTACGGTGCTGACCGGCTTCGACAAGACATTCCTCTCGCTGTCGCGGCTCATGCACATTCTGGCGATCGCCTACCTGATCGTGGCGATCCCGGCGCTTTCCAACCTGGCGAAGACGGGTCCCGGCCACCCGCTCGCGGTTCTTGGCAAGCATTCGCTGCCGGTCTTCATCGCCGGAACAATCCTCGCCATGATCGCGCAGGTCATGAAGGTCGTCAGCCCGGGCGGACTCCTCTACGACGCGATCCTGATCTCGACAGGCATCGCGCTGCAGTTCGGCTTCGCCTATTACCTCGAATGGCTGCCGCGGATCGGTTGGGGCGGCAAGAAGCAGCAACCTGTCGCCGCCTTGCCGTCTGCTGCGCTCAAGCTGGCGTCATAGAACGGCGTCGACGAGCCGTGCCGTCAAGCTTTCGCCGCGTGCGAGCCTTTCCTCAAGGCATGCTATGGATTTCTGCGTCCTGTCTCCTGGTTTGGCGGTTTTCAGCCTGGTGCAAATGAAACCGCTGGCGCAGCACAGCCGATTTGCGTATCACTCCGCCGCCAACGGAACCGCGCCGATGTTCGAAGACCTCCAGCCTGCCCCAGCCGACAAGATCCTTGCCTTGATCGGCCTCTATCGCGCCGATCCCCGCCCCGGCAAGGTCGACCTCGGCGTCGGCGTCTACAAGGATCGCGATGGTAAGACGCCGGTGATGCGCGCCGTGCGCGAAGCCGAAAAGCGACTGCTGCAGAGCCGGGACACCAAGACCTATCTCGGCCTTGCAGGCGATACCGGCTTCAACACAGCGACGGCGAGGCTGGTCTTTGGCCCTGCGGCCGAGTTTTCGCGCATCCGCGCGGCGCAGGCACCCGGCGGCTCCGGCGCGCTGCGGCTGGTGGCCGAACTGCTCAAGAGGACGCGATCCGACGCGACGATCTGGCTGTCGGACCCGACATGGCCGAACCACCTGCCGGTGATGCGCGCCGCCAGTTTGCAGATACGCGAATATCCCTACTTCGAAGCTGCATCAGGTGCTGTTCGCTTCGCGGACATGATGAGCGCGCTGGCGACCGCCAAGAGCGGCGACGTGGTGCTGCTGCATGGTTGCTGCCACAACCCGACAGGCGCCAATCTGGACACCGCGCAGTGGGCCGAAATAGCCGACCTGGTCATCGAGCGCGGCCTGCTGCCTTTTGTCGACATTGCCTATCAGGGGTTCGGCGAGGGCCTGGACGCGGACGCCACCGGCTTGCGCCTGCTGGCTGAAAAAGTTCCGGAAATGGTGGTTGCCTCGAGCTGCTCCAAGAATTTCGCCGTGTATCGTGACCGTGTCGGCGCGGCCATGATCCTGGCTAAAGACAGCACGCAGGCGGATGTCGCAATGAGCCAGATGCTGTCGGCGGCGCGCGCTATGTACTCGATGCCGCCGGACCACGGCGCGGCCGCGGTGCGCATCGTGCTTGAAGACGCCACACTGCGCGCCGACTGGGAAGCGGAGCTAGAGGAGATGCGCCTGCGCATGCTGCGGCTTCGGGTGCAGTTCGCCGAAGCGCTGCGGCGGCAGTCCAATTCCGATCGCTTCGATTTCGTCGCCAGCCATCGCGGCATGTTTTCCCGGCTTGGCCTGTCCGAAGCGCAGGTCGAGCGGCTGCGTGCCGAGCACGGTGTCTATATGGTCGGCGACAGCCGCATCAACGTCGCCGGCCTGCCGGAGGACGGCATGGACGCGCTCGCCAAGGCGATCGTCTCAGTGCTCGATTGAGCCGACCGTCGCTGGCAACTGTGGACAATGCGCCCTTGCCGGGTGACAGCATTGGCTGAGTGATCGCTGCACGATAGCGTCGACAGATGAAACCTTCGAAAGATATTTCCCGGCTGATCGAGATTATGGCGGCGCTGCGTGCGCCGGAAACCGGCTGCCCGTGGGATATCGAGCAGGATTTCTCGACCATCGCGCCCTACACGATCGAGGAAGCCTACGAGGTGGCGGACGCGATCGCGCGCGGCGACCTGGACGATCTACGCGACGAGCTCGGCGACCTCCTGCTGCAGGTCGTCTACCATGCGCAGATGGCCGAGGAGGCCGGTGAATTCGCCTTTGGCGACGTGGTCCAGGCCATTACCACAAAAATGATCCGCCGCCATCCGCATGTCTTCGGCGACGAGAAGGCGCGCAGCGCCGGCATGGCCAAGGGCATGTGGGAGAAGATCAAGACCGAGGAAAAAGCGGAAAAGCGAAACGCCCGCCTCGCCCGCGGGCACGATCCTGAGGATCATGGCAATGGTTTTCTGGACAGCGTACCGGTCGCCCTGCCCGCTTTGACCCGGGCGCTCAAGCTGCAGGAGAAAGCGGCCCGCGTTGGCTTCGACTGGAGCGAGGCCACGCCGATCCTCGACAAGATCGAGGAAGAGATCGGCGAGTTGCGCCAGGCCCTTGCCAAGGGCGATACAGCTTCGATCAAGGACGAGTTCGGCGACATGCTGTTTGCCGTCGTCAATCTCGGGCGTCATCTCAAGGTTGATTCCGAAGCGGCGCTCAGCGGCACCAACGAGAAATTCCGGTCGCGGTTCCGCTATGTCGAGCTAGCGCTGGAAGCGTCCGGAAACACGCTGGAAAGGGCGACGCTCGACGAGATGGAGGCGCTTTGGCAGCAAGCCAAAAGCGCGAAGTAACAGAAATTATCCGTTGTTTTTACGATGCAATCTGGTTTCTATCTCTTCGTGTGCGCTTCGCGTCGCTTTGAGCGACACGGTTATACCGCCATCGTCATTGTCGGTGCGCGAGACGACGTCGCCATTGCGGTAGAGCCAGTCGACGAACCCAAGCTGGTCAGGCTTGAGCGTGACGGTCAGCGTTTCCAGTTCGCCTGAAACTCTTGTCTCCATAATCGCCTTCAGCACATCGATGCCCTCGCCGGTGGCGGCCGATATGGCAATCGGCGGCGCCTTGTTGCCGTCGATGCCGTCGGCGAGCAACCGCGCCCGGTTGACTTCATCGAGCCGGTCGATCTTGTTCCACACTTC
>NZ_RZSX01000252.1:0-7451 GCF_004023105.1 Mesorhizobium sp. M5C.F.Ca.IN.020.32.2.1
CATCTACACCGAGGTCGAACAGGCCCGCTCCGAAAACCGCGGCGCCCGCGCCGCCTCCTATGCCAAGCGCTTCGCCGCCAAGGAAGCCTGCGCCAAGGCGCTGGGCACCGGTATGGCGCAAGGGGTGTTCTGGCGCGACATGGGCGTCGTCAACCTGGCCAGCGGCAAGCCGACCATAGCGTTGACCGGCGGGGCGGCGGCGCAGCTGGACAAAATCCTGCCTGAAGGCCACAGAGCGGCGATCCACCTCACCATCACCGACGATTTTCCGCTTGCTCAAGCCTTTGTGATCATCGAGGCGTTGCCCGTCGAAGAAGCGCCATATTGATTGCATCTGACCACCGGCATGACGTTGCCCAGCGCGCGCCGAGACTCTATACCAACCAACGCATAATCGAGGACGACATGAGCGTGGCTGAAAAATCTCAGAAGAAATCCGGCGGGCTTGGCGAAACCGTCAGCGTCATCGTCCAGGCGCTTTTGCTCGCTCTGGTCATCCGCACGCTCCTTTTTCAGCCATTCTCTATCCCGTCAGGGTCGATGCGGCCGACCTTGCTCGAAGGCGACTACCTCTTCGTCACCAAGTGGTCCTATGGCTTCTCGCGCTATTCGCTGCCGTTCGGGCCGGACCTCTTTTCGGGCCGCATCTGGGGCGCCGAGCCGAAGCGCGGCGACGTGGCGGTGTTCAAGTTCCCGCCGGACCCCTCCGTCGACTACATCAAGCGCGTCGTCGGCCTGCCGGGTGACAAGATCCAGGTCAAGGATGGCCAGCTCTTCATCAACGGCGTCGGCGTGCCGCGCCAGAAGGTCGGGCAGATCGACAATCGCGACATCACCGAGAAGAGCGGGCCGGTCGACGTCTATCGCGAGACATTGCCGAACGGTGTCAGCTATGACACGCTCGACCTGATACCCAACTCGATCGGTGACAACACCCAGGAATTCGACGTGCCGCCCGGCCACTATTTCATGATGGGCGATAACAGAGACAATTCCTCGGACAGCCGCTTCACCGTCGGTTTCGTGCCCGACGACAATCTCGTTGGCCGCGCCAACCTCATCTTCTTCTCGATCGGTGGCAGCGCCAGTCCGCTCGAAATCTGGAAATGGCCGTCGCTGATGCGCGCGTCGCGCCTGCTCCATTTCGTCAATTAGGATCATGGCGGCGACAAAACGGCTGACCATCGACGCGCTCGCCGAAGCGCTCATGCAGCGCACCGGCCACGCCTTTGCCGACCGCCAGCGCCTGCAGCGCGCGCTAACCCATGCCAGCGCCCGCAGCAGCCATGCCGGCATCGACTATGAGCGTTTCGAATTCTTGGGCGACCGCGTCCTCGGCCTGGTCGTCGCCGACATGCTTCTGGCGGCGTATCCGGACGCTGCCGAAGGTGAGCTGTCGCTCCGGCTCAACGCGCTGGTCAATGCCGAGGTGCTGGCGGAGATCGCCGAGGAGATCGGCCTGCCGGAGCTGATCCGTGCCGGTTCGGACGTACGCGGCCTGGACGGGCGCAAGCGCGTCAATCTGCGGGCTGATGCGCTGGAATCGCTGATCGCCGTGCTCTATCTCGACGGCGGGTTGGAGGCGGCCCGCGCCTTCATCCACAAATACTGGCGGCCGCGCTCGCAGGCCATCGGTGCCGCCCGCCGCGATGCCAAGACCGAACTGCAGGAATGGGCGCATCAGGCCGCAGGCGCCGTGCCGGTCTACATAATTGACAGCCGCGAGGGACCGGACCACGATCCGCTGTTCACCGTCAGCGTCAAGGTCGGCGCCTTTCCGCCGGCGACCGGCAGCGGGCGCTCCAAGCGCGAGGCCGAGCAAGCCGCCGCTACTGCACTGCTGTTGCGCGAAGGCGTCTGGCTAAGCAAGGGGAGCGCGGCATGACCGCCACCGAAGACGTTCCGCCGGCAGCAGAAGCCACCACCACACACTCTGGCTTCGTCGCGTTGATCGGCGCGCCCAACGCGGGAAAATCGACGCTGGTCAACCAACTGGTCGGCGCCAAGGTGTCGATCGTCACCCACAAGGTGCAGACGACGCGCGCCATCGTGCGCGGCATTGCCATCCACAATAACGCACAGATCGTCTTCGTCGACACGCCGGGCATCTTCAAGCCGAAGCGGCGGTTGGACACGGCGATGGTGACGACCGCCTGGGGCGGCGCCAAGGACGCCGACATCGTGCTGTTGCTGATCGACGCCGAGCGCGGCATCAGGGGCGACGCCGACGCGATCCTCGAACGGCTGAAGGATGTCCGCCAGCCGATGGTGCTGATCCTCAACAAGGTCGACCGGGTCAAGCCCGAGACGCTGCTGGCCCTGTCCGCGGCAGCCAACGAAAAAGTGCCCTTCAAGCGCACTTTCATGGTCTCGGCGTTAACCGGGTCGGGCTGCAAGGACCTGCTCGACTATCTCTCGGAAACCCTGCCTGCCGGCCCCTGGTATTACCCGGAAGACCAGATCTCCGACCTGCCGATGCGTCAGCTGGCGGCCGAGATCACTCGCGAAAAGCTCTATCTCAGGCTGCATCAGGAACTGCCCTATTCCTCCCATATCGAGACCGAGAAATGGGAAGAGAAGAAGGACGGCTCGGTGCGCATCGACCAGACCATCTATGTCGAGCGTGACAGCCAGAAGAAGATCGTGCTCGGCCACAAGGGCGAGACGATCCGTGCCATCGGCCAGGCGGCACGCATGGAGATATCCGGTATCCTCGAACAGAAGGTGCATCTTTTCCTGTTCGTCAAGGTGCGCGAGAACTGGGGCGACGACCCCGAGCGCTACCGCGAGATGGGGCTGGAGTTTCCACATTAACGTCACTATCGACACAGCTCTCCTGAGCCGGTTGGTCGCCACGCAATTTCCCCGATGGAAGGATCTTGCTTTCGGACCGGTTCCATCAGGCGGATGGGACAACAGAACCTTTCGTCTCGGAGACCATATGCTCGTGAGGCTGCCGGGTGCTTGCCGATCACCAGCGCGCGGCCCAAAAACCCAATCTTGATTTCGCCATCGAACCGGTGACAAGCTCCGTTGATGGAGTGGCGCGACGAGGGAATCATTCTCGGCACCCGCAAGCATGGCGAAACCAGCGCCATTCTTGAGGTCATGACTCGTGCGCATGGCCGCCACCTCGGACTTGTGCGCGGCGGCCGCTCGCGCAAGCAGCAGCCCGTTCTGCAGCCCGGCAACCGTGTCGACCTGTTGTGGCGGGCGCGGCTCGACGAACATCTTGGCACCTTTCAGGCCGAAGCGATCGAGATGAACGCCGCCCGGCTTATGGACAGCGCCGTCGCCATCTATGGGCTGCAAACCATGGCTGCGCATCTGCGCCTGCTGCCCGAGCGCGACGCTCATGGCGGCCTCTACGAGACGTTGGCCGTGATGATCGCCCACCTCGACGATACGGACGCCGCCGGCGAGCTGGTGGCGCGCTTCGAGTTGCTGATTCTCGACGAACTCGGCTTCGGACTCGATCTCAGCCAGTGTGCTGCGACCGGCGCCAGGCAAGACCTTGCCTATGTCTCGCCGAAATCCGGGCGCGCCGTGTCACGCGCCGCAGGCGCGCCATGGCGCGACAAGATGCTGGTGCTCCCCGCATTCCTGCAGCGCGGCTCCGGCCTTCGCGCCGACCCGGCGGCGATCGAGGATGCCTTCCGGCTGACCGGCTTCTTTTTTACCCGCCATGTCTATGAGCCGCGCGGGATCGAGGCGCCTGCTGCCCGCGCCGGCTTCCTCGCAGCCTTGCGCAAGCACCACGCGGCGGACAAGGAGATTGGCGTCGAGACCGCCGCCGGAGAAATCATTACATGAGCGAAGTGGAACTCTATCCCGGCCGGGTCTCGCCGCTCGGCCTCGGCACCATTCCGCCCTGCGACATCTCTAGATATACCGGCCTGGAATTGCTCCAGCGCATCATCGACAACAAATATCCGGCGCCGCCGATTTCGTTCCAGCTCAGTTTCGGCCTGACCGAAGTGTCGGAAGGACGCGCGGTGTTCCGCGGCATGCCGAACGAGCGCTATCTCAATCCGCTGGGTGGGGTGCATGGTGGCTGGGCCGCGACGCCGCTGGATTCGGCCCTTGCCTGCGCCGTGCAAACACTGCTCGATAAGGGCGAGGCCTATACGACGGCGGAGTTCAAGGTGAACCTGACACGGCCGATCACGCCGACGACCGGCGAGGTGGTGTGCGAGGGCAGGGTGGTGCACAAGGGCCGCACATTGGCGGTTTCGGAAGCAACGCTGAAGGATGCCAACGGCAAGCTGCTGGCTTTTGGCACCGAAACGTGCTCGATCTTTCCGGCCGCCAATCTGGCGGCGCGCTGACTTTGTCAGTAACTACTGGCTCGGTTTGGGGGAACCGCCATGTTCGAAAGCCTGATCGGCCTGGTCGCGATCATCGCGCTGTTCGTCATTATCTTGCGCCAGCAGAGCCGCATCGGCCTGATCGAGCGCGAACTTGGTGCGCTGCGCAGCCTCGTGCTTTCGGGTGTCCATGTGGCCCCACCGCAGGCCAAGCCGGTAGAACAGGTCGCAGACGACAGCATGCCAGCAGACGCGGCAATTGCGGCCGTGACCGACGTTGCGCCGCCATCGGCGGGCGAGGCTGAGGAAAAGCCGTCCACAGAGGTTGAAGCCGGGGAAGTTGCATCCGGACCGTGGGCTGCGGGCGAAGCGGCGCCGGCTGGGTCTGCACCTGCGCAACTGGCCGCGACGGCGAAAGCGGCCCAAAAACCTGACATTGAAACGGCGCTCGGCACCCGCTGGGCGGTCTGGGTCGGCGGCATCGCGCTGGCGCTCGGCGGCCTGTTCCTGATCCGCTACACCATCGAGGCCGGCATTTTCGGTCCCGGCGTGCGGCTGAGCATGGCAGCAATGCTCGGGCTGGTGCTGGTCGCCGTTGGCGAGTTCATCCGCCGCACCGGCTTCAGGGTGCCGGTGCAGGGCGTCGCCGGCGCCTATATTCCGGCGATCCTGACGGCGGCTGGTGCTTTCATCCTGTTCGGCACGGTTTATGCCGCGCATGGCGTTTACGGCTTCATCGGGCCGGCGCTCGCCTTCACGCTGCTCGGCGCCATCGGTGTGGCGACCATCGCGGCCGCCCTCGTCCACGGTCAGGCGCTGGCCGGCATCGGCCTGCTCGGCGCGGTGGTAACGCCGATGCTCGTCGCTTCGCAGGCGCCGAACCCTTGGGCACTGTTCGGCTACCTGGCGATCGTGCTCGCCGCCACCGGCGTCATCGCCCGCTTGCGCGACTGGAAATTGCTGATGGCGGCAGCCTTCGTCGGCACCGGCCTCTGGACCATTCTTTACATGACTGATGCGCCGGGCACCAACCTGCCTGTCATCCTCTTCATCAATGCGGTGACCTTGGCCGTACTTGCCTTGATCTGGCTCGGCCGTCGCGGTGGCGAAGCAGAGCCCGCCAGGGGCTTCGACTGGCCGTCGATCGCACCTGGCTTCTTCGTCGGCCTTTCGGCGATGGCGCTGTTCGTCGACCCGGCATACACTGCCGGCGATGCTCTGCCGGGAGCAGCTCTTATCGCGGCCCTGGTCGCGGTAGCGCTCCACAGGCCGCTGGCGCTGGCGCTTCTGCACGCCTCAGGGCTGGCGACGGTGCTGGTCTATCTCGGCATCATTCCGCCAACCTCTGTCGCTTCAGATTTTTCAGGTGGCGCTCTCGGCGTCGATGGTCTGCCGGCGACTGTGTCCGACACGCTGATGCTCAGGATCGGCATTTTTCTCGGACTTGTGTTCATCGGAGCCGGCTTCTGGACAGCGCGCAAATTTGCCGCGTCGGCTCACATCCGCGCCGCCTCATGGGCGGCATGGGGCGTTATCGCGCCGCTGGTCATTCTGTTGGCGCTCTGGTTCACCTTCGGCAATCTCGACCGCGATCTTGTCTACGCGGCGGCAGCAGCCCTTCTGGTCGTGGTTTTCGCCGTCGGCGGCGAGTGGATCGCGCGCGGTGAAGAGCCGCCGCTACAGGGTGGTGCGGCCGTCTCCTCCGCACTTGGCGGGGCAGCAGTCGCCGCCTTGCTGATGGTCTATATGGCCTTCGGATCCGGCTGGACCACCATCCTCCTGGGTGCCGCGGCCATTGTGCCGGCGCTGGCCACCCGCTGGCGCGCCTATCCGGTGCTCGGCTGGATTTCGGTCGGCGCGGTCATGGCCGTACTCGGCCGCGTCGCCTTCGATCCGACAATCGTCGGCGCCGAATTCCTGTCGACGACGCCGGTATTCAACTGGCTGCTGCCGGGATACGGCGTGCCGGCGCTGGCCTTCGGCTTTGCCGCCTGGCAGCTCGCCCACACCACAAATGGCCGGCCACGCCTCGCCATGGAAGCGGGCGCAACACTATTTGCGCTGCTCACCGTTGCCATATTGGTGCGCCACGCCATGCATGGCGGCGTCATCGACACGGCTGCTGCGACGCTCGCCGAGCAGGCGATCTACACGCTGATCGCCATCGGCGCCGGCGCCATCCTGGTCGCCATCGACATGCGCTCGCCAAGCTCGGTGCTGCGCTATGGTTCGCTCGCTGCGGGCGTGGTCTCGGTCGCCTTCATAGTCATCCAGCATTTTCTGGCCCTGAACCCGCTGTTTACCGACGAATCCACCGGGCGAATTCCGGTGTTCAACCTGCTGTTCCTCGCTTATCTCTTGCCTGCCGCCGCTGCCGGCGGGCTCGCGCTCTATACACGTGACGTCAGGCCTAAATGGTATGCCTCGATGCTGGCGTTGGTGGCGGCGCTGCTTGCCTTCGCTTACGCGACGCTGTCGGTCCGGCGGCTGTTCAAGGGCGAGTTCATCGGCCTGTGGAGCGGCCTCGGCCAGCTTGAAACCTACACCTATTCCGCGCTGTGGCTGATCATTGGTGTGGCGCTGCTCACCGCCGGCGTCTGGCTGAAGTCGCAGGTGCTGCGCATCGCGTCGGCCGCGCTGATCTCGGTCGCCGTGTTGAAGGTCTTCCTCTTCGACATGTCGGAACTGGAAGGCGTGCTGAGGGCGCTGTCCTTCATCGGCCTCGGCGCGGTGCTGATCGGCATCGGCCTGTTCTATCAGCGGCTGCTGACAAGAGCGGCGAGGGAAAAGCTTCAGACGAGCAATAGCTAACAGTTTTCAATTAAACCGGGAATAAATCGCCCGCCGGCCGCGTTATCTTGTTGCTTGGGTGACCAGGGCGGCGGACCGCTTCGCGCTGGCCGCTTGCGCCGCGCCGCGAAGGCGCGTTCAATCGGATGAACAAGGCACCTCAGAACCAGCGGTCATGGACGAAAAGAAGGCAGCAATCCTGGGCGAAATACCGCGCCTGCGCCGATATGCGCGCTCGTTGCTGCGTGACCGCGATTCCGCCGACGATCTCGTTCAGGACTGTCTCGAGCGGGCGCTTGTGCGGCTCGACAACTGGCAGACTGGAGAAAGCCCCAGGAAGTGGCTGTTTACGAT
>NZ_RZSX01000253.1:0-7445 GCF_004023105.1 Mesorhizobium sp. M5C.F.Ca.IN.020.32.2.1
GATCAAGGGCGAAGCGGTCGTCCATCCGCTGGTCCTGGTCGCCGGTTACCTCAGCGTGTGGTTGGCTGCGTCGGCAGCGTTTGCGGCGCTGACGTTCATCGCTCACGCCTTCGCATCATCTGTGCAGATGCTCGATCCGATGGTCGGAGCGACAGGAGCGGCTGCACTTTTGGGTGCCGGCCTTTACCAGTTCAGCGGGCTGAAGGAAGCCTGCCTGACGAAGTGCAAAAACCCGTTCTCGATCCTGTTTTCGAACTGGAGTGCGAGGTCCGGCCGGATTTTCCGGCTCGGCATGGAGCAGGGCGTCTGGTGTCTCGGCTGCTGCTGGGCGCTGATGCTGGTGATGTTCGCCGTCGGTGTGATGAACTTGTTTTGGATGGCGCTGATCGGCCTGTTCACCTTGATCGAAAAACAGACAGCGGGCAGGCTGCCAACCCGGATCGCCGGTGCGATACTGCTTGTCTGGGCAGCCGCCCTGCTAGTAGTCTCGGCATAGGGAGAGAAGTCGATGGCGGATCAAGGCTGGGCAATGAAAGGAGAGCTGGTACTCTCCTGCAATTGCACGGTTTTTTGTCCTTGCGTGCTGTCTCTCGGCAGTCATCCGCCCACAGAGGGCTATTGTCAGACCTGGGCGGGGTTCCGCATCGATGCCGGCCATTTCGGCGAGGTCGACCTGTCCGGCCTCAACCTTGGGCTGATCATGGAAATTCCCGGCTATATGAGCCGCGGCAACTGGACCGCCGGACTGTTCATCGACAAGCGCGCCTCAGCCTACGCGGTAAAGGCGCTGACCAGGATTTTCACCGGCAAGGCTGGCGGAACCACCTCGCTGCTCTCGATCCTGGTCGGAAAGTTCCTCGGCGTCGAGCAAGCGCCGATCACCTATGAGACGCGCGACAGGACGCGGATTTTCCAGATACCGAAGATCATCGACGGAACGGTGACGCCGATCCCAGGCAAGGACCGCGACAAGGATACGGTGATCAGCAATTCCGAATACTGGATCGCACCGGAAATCATCGTCGCCCGGTCCGACAAGAGCAAGATGCGGGCCTTCGGCCGCAACTGGAATTTTGCCGGCCGCTCGGCCGAAATCTGCAAGCTGGACTGGCGGGGCCCGTGAGAAAAAAAACTACGGCCAGGAAAATCACGGACAGGATTCCGAGGCCAAAGAAGAAAGTCACGTGGCCGCAGGCGCGCGCGTTTTCGGTCCATCTGCTGACCGCGTCGGGCTCGTTCCTGGCGTTCCTGTCGCTGGTGGCGGCGAGCGAGCAGCGCTGGACGGCGATGTTCTGGTGGCTGGGGCTGGCGCTGTTCGTCGACGGCATCGACGGGCCGATCGCCAGGAAACTCGAGGTCAAGGAAATCCTGCCGACATGGTCGGGCGAACTCCTCGACAACATCATCGACTACGTCACTTACGTGCTGATACCGGCCTTCGCGCTTTACCAGCGCGGCTTCATGGGTGAGGGCCTGTCGTTCCTGTCGGCGGCGATCATCGTCGTGTCGAGCGCGATCTACTATGCCGACACCGGCATGAAGACCAAGGAGAATTTCTTCAAGGGGTTTCCGGTAGTCTGGAACATGGTGGTGTTCACGCTTTTCGTCATCGATCCGGGACAATGGGTTTCCTTCGCCGTCGTCGTGGTGGCCGGCATCCTGACCTTTGTGCCGATCAATTTCATCCACCCGGTGCGGGTGGTGCGGCTGCGTCCAATCAACCTTGGCATGACGCTGCTGTGGTGCGCTTTTGGAGCGCTGGCGCTGGCGCAGGCAGCTCTTGCCGCCTTCTACGACCAGATCGGCGTCTTGGGCGAGCAGGTGAGTGTCTTCACCAAGATCGGCATCACGGTCACCGGACTTTACCTCGCATGCATCGGCGGTATCATGCAGCTCTTTCCAACGCTCGGCGCGAAAAAAACCTGATCCCAAGAGAGTCTGGTCCCAAGAGAGCCTCATCAATGTCCAAAGCAATACGCATCCACGCCAATGGCGGTCCGGAGGTTCTGACCTATGAGGACGCCGATCCGGGCCAACCCGGCTCGGGACAAATCCTGGTCAGACACACGGCGATCGGCCTCAATTTCATCGACGTCTATCATCGCTCCGGCCTTTATCCGCCGCCAGGCGGTTTCCCGCTGATACCCGGCAGCGAGGCGGCGGGGGTGGTGGTGGAAGTCGGCGCGGATCTCGACTGGCTGATGCCGGGCGATCGCATCGCCTACGCCGTGACGACTGGCGCCTATGCCGAGCAGCGCGTGATCGCCGCCGACCGCGTGGTCAAGGTGCCGGACGGCATCAGCGACGAACAGGCGGCCGCCATGATGCTGAAAGGGATGACAGCGGAATATCTGCTGCGCCGTACCTTCAAGGTGAAGGCGGGCGACACGATTCTGTTTCACGCCGCGGCCGGCGGCGTCGGGCTGATCCTTGGCCAATGGGCCAAGCATCTTGGCGCAACCGTGATCGGCACCGCCAGCTCCGCCGACAAGATCGAGCTCGCCAAGGCGCATGGCTTCGACCACGTCATCAACTACCGCGAGCAGGACTTCGTCGCCGGCGTTCTCGCCATCACCGGTGGCAAGAAGTGCGACGTCGTCTATGATTCGGTAGGCAACGACACCTTTCCGGCCTCGCTCGACTGCCTGAAGCCGCTCGGCATGTTCGCGAGCTTCGGTCAATCGTCGGGGCCGGTCCCGCCGTTCAGCATGTCGTTGCTGGCGCAGAAAGGTTCGCTGTTCGCAACCCGTCCGACGCTGTTCGTCTACAACGCCAAGCGCGAAGACCTGGAGGCGTCCGCCGCCGCGCTGTTCGAAATCGTGCTCAGCGGCGCGGTCGAGATCAAGATCAACCAGCGCTACGCGCTCAAGGATGCCGGCAAGGCGCATTCCGACCTTGAGGGCCGCAGGACGACCGGGACAACCATTCTTATCCCCTGAGCCTTGCTATCCCTTGAGTTTCCGCTGAAATTCTTGAAGCTCTTTCAAGACGGGTGCCGCTTTGCGATGACAGCAGGCCGCGCATACCATGCCTGCGGGAACACAGAACATATCTGGCAAACCAGATGGGAGGCACTGTGAGTGCAAATCAGGACGACGCAGACCTGCTTGAGGTTCGTGGCCTTACCAAGACGTTCGGCACGCTGACAGCGTGCGACCATATCGATCTCAACGTCGCAAAAGGCGAAATCCACGCATTGCTCGGCGAGAACGGCGCCGGCAAGTCGACGCTCGTCAAAATGCTGTTCGGAACATTGGAGCCCAATTCGGGCGAGATTTTCTGGAACGGTCAGGCGGTCACGATCAGCAATCCCGGCTTCGCGAAGAAGCTCGGCATCGGCATGGTGTTCCAGCATTTTTCGTTGTTCGAGGCACTGACGGCGGCCGAGAACATCGCGCTGTCGCTGGATGACGGTTCGCCGATCAGCACGATCGCCGCGAAGGCGAGGGCGCTTTCCTACAGCTACGGCCTGCCGCTCGACCCGCAATCGCTGGTCGGCGACCTGTCGGTCGGTGAGCGCCAGCGTATAGAGATTATCCGTTGTCTTCTGCAGACGCCGCAGCTCATCATTCTCGACGAGCCGACTTCGGTGCTGACGCCGCAGGAAGCCGACAAGCTGTTCGAGACGCTCGAACGGTTGCGCTCGGAAGGAAAGTCCATCCTCTACATTTCGCACCGGCTGGAAGAGGTCAAGCGCATCTGCGACCGCGCCACCGTGCTGCGCCACGGCAAGGTGGTTGGCCATTGCAATCCGCGCAAGGAAACCGCGGCATCGCTGGCACGCATGATGGTCGGCAACGACGTTCAGGCCGTGGTGCGCGCGCCGGTTCAGGGTATTGAGACGGCGCAGTCGCTGCTTGAAATTCGTGCACTCAGCCGCAGGCCGGCAACGCCGTTCTCGATCCCGCTCAGGAATATCAACCTGACGGTACGCGCCGGCGAAGTGATCGGCATTGCAGGCGTTGCCGGCAACGGCCAGGGCGAGTTCTTCGAATCCGTTTCCGGCGAGGTCCCGCAGCAGGATGCCGCCTCGGTGCGCATCCGCGGCAAGGATGCCGGCGGCCTCAGCATCACCGGCAGGCGGCTGATGGGCGCTGCCTTCGTGCCGGAAGAGCGGCTCGGCCACGGTGCAGCACCCCGCATGAAGCTTTCGGAAAACCTGCTGCTGTCGCGCCATGCCACCGACGGCAAGGTGTTTGTCGGCGCCGGCGGAATGGTCAAAAGCGATGCGATCTATGCCGCTGCCCAGCGCATCATCAACACGATGGATGTGCGCAAGAGCGCCCTTGATCCGGAGGCGGCAGCGCTTTCAGGCGGCAATCTGCAGAAATTCATTGTCGGCCGCGAACTCGACCGCAGGCCAAGCGTCATGGTCGTCAATCAGCCGACATGGGGCGTCGACGCCGGTGCCGCCGCCCACATTCGCCAGACGCTGATCGAATTGGCGCGCAGCGGCTCGGCAGTGCTGGTCATCAGTCAGGACCTCGACGAACTGTTCGAGATATCCGACGCGATCGCGGTGATGCACAATGGCGAATTGTCGAAGCCTTTGCCGATCGCTGAGGCCACGTTCGAAAAGATAGGACTGCTGATGGGCGGGGCCGAGCCAGGCCACGCCGAACACGCTCTGGAGACGTCATGATGCGCCTCGAACTCGTCAAACGGCCGCAGCGCTCGATGCTGTTCTCGGCGCTGTCGCCCTTCATTGCATTCGTGTTGACGATCATCGCCGGCGCCATCCTGTTCGCACTGCTTGGCGTCAATCCTTTGAAGGCGTTCCAAATTTACTTCCTCGAGCCGGTCAGTCAGGTCTGGCAGCTGCATGAGCTGGCGATCAAGGCGGCACCGCTCATCCTGATCGGGGTCGGCCTGTCGGTTTGCTACAGGGCCAACATCTGGAACATCGGCGCGGAAGGCCAATTCATCCTGGGCGGCATCGTCGGCTCGAGCATTCCGGTGCTGTTTCCCCAGTTTGAAGGCCCGCTGGTGCTGCCGCTGATGCTGCTGTTCGGCATGGTCGGCGGTGCCGCCTACGCCGCCATTCCCGCCTTGCTCAAGACGCGCTTCAACACCAACGAGATCCTGACCAGCCTAATGCTGGTCTATGTCGCGCAGCTGTTCCTCGACTGGCTGGTGCGTGGGCCGTGGCGCGATCCGAAGGGTTTCAATTTCCCGCAGACGATACAGTTCAACGACTCGGCCATATTGCCGGAACTGATGCCGGCCTCCGGCCGTGCCAATTGGGGTTTCGTGTTCGCGCTGGTCGCGGCGGTGCTGGTCTGGATCTTGATGAGCCGCATGCTGAAAGGCTTTGAGGTTCGCGTGCTCGGCTCAAGCCCCAGGGCAGGGCGCTTCGCCGGCTTCGGTATGAACCGGATGGTGTTCTTCGCCTTCATGCTGTCGGGTGCACTGGCCGGGCTTGCCGGCATCTCGGAAGTCTCCGGAGCCATCGGCCAGCTGCAACCGGTGATCTCGCCCGGCTACGGCTTTGCCGCCATCATCGTGGCGTTCCTCGGCCGGCTCAATCCGCTCGGCATCGTCGCTGCTGGCCTGGTGCTGGCACTGACGTATCTCGGTGGCGAGGCGGTGCAAAGCGCGCTCGGCATCTCCGACAAGGTGGCGCGCGTGTTCCAGGGCATGCTCCTGTTCTTCGTGCTCGGCTGCGACACGCTCATTCACTACCGCATTCGCTTGATCGGTTTTGCCGCGCCGAAGCTTGAATCCGCGCCGAAGCTGGAGGAGGCCCGCTGATGGACATCACCGTCAACATTCTTTTGACCATCGCAACCGCGGCGACGCCGTTGCTGATCGCGGCGATCGGCGAGCTGGTGGTCGAACGTTCCGGCGTGCTCAATCTCGGTGTCGAAGGCATGATGATCATGGGGGCGGTCGGCGGTTTCGGCGCCGGCTATCTCACCGGATCGCCGTGGATCGGGTTGTTGACGGCGATCGCCTTGGGTGCGGTGTTTTCGCTGCTGTTCGCTGTCATGACGTTGTCGCTGGCCACAAACCAGGTGGCGACCGGCCTGTCGCTGACATTGCTCGGCCTGGGGCTTTCCGGCATGATGGGCACCAGCTTTGTCGGCCAGCCCGGCGCGAGGCTGCCAAACCTCGACATTCCCGGCCTGACAGCGATCCCCGTCATCGGCAGGTTGTTGTTCGGCCAGGACCCGATCTTCTACATCTCGATTGCATTGACCGCCGCCGTCATGTGGTTCCTGTTCAAGACCCGCACCGGGCTCACGCTGCGCTCGATCGGCGACAGCCACACATCGGCCCATGCCCTTGGCATCCAGGTCATCCGCTACCGCTATCTGGCGGTGATCTTCGGCGGCGCCTGTGCAGGCCTTGCCGGGGGCCACCTGTCGCTGGTCTATACGCCGCAATGGGTGGAGAACATGACCGCCGGGCGCGGCTGGATCGCACTGGCGCTGGTCGTGTTCGCATCATGGCGGCCATGGCGGGTGCTGGCTGGCGCCTATATCTTCGGCGCGGTATGGATCGGCCAGCTTCATGCACAGGCTTTTGGCATTCCGGTTCCCTCGCAACTGCTTTCTTCGTTGCCCTATCTGGCAACCATCGTGGTTCTCGTTCTAATCTCGCGCAACAAGCGTTTGACGATGATGAACACACCGGCTTCCTTGGGGCAGCCATTCGTTCCAGATCGTTGACAACAAAAGACAAACGGGAAGCTCCAAGGCTTAACTCAGAGAGGTAACACGATGAAAAAACTGCTTATTGTGCTGATGGCCGCGGCGGCAGCATTGTCGCTGGCAGCGACCGCCGAAGCGCAGGAAAAACTGAAAGCCTGTTGGGTCTATACCGGCCCGATCGGTGATTTCGGCTATTCGTACCAGCATGACCAGGGCCGCCTGGACGTAGAGAAGGCACTCGGCGACAAGGTCGAGACCGCATATCTGGAGAACGTCTCCGAGGGTCCCGATGCCGATCGTGCCTTCGAGCGCCTGGCGCGCGAAGGATGCAAGATCATTTTCGGCACGTCCTTCGGCTTCATGGACCCCGAAGTAAAGGTCGCCAAGAAGTTCCCCGACGTGATGTTCGAACACGCGACCGGCTACAAGACGGCCGAAAACCTCGGCATCTACAACGCACGTTTCTACGAAGGCCGCTACATCCTCGGCCAGATCGCCGCCAAGCAATCGAAGTCGGGCGTCGCGGGCTACATCGTTTCGTTCCCGATTCCTGAGGTGGTGATGGGCATTAATTCCTTCATGCTCGGTGCCCAGTCAATCAAGCCAGATTTCAAGGCGAAAATCGTCTGGGTAAATTCATGGTTCGATCCGGGCAAGGAAGCCGATGCCGCCAAGGCTCTGTTCGACCAGGGCGCCGACATCATCGTCCAGCACACCGACTCGACCGCTCCCCTGCAAGTCGCCGAAGAGCGCGGCCTACAGGGCTTCGGCCAGTCTTCGGACATGATCAAG
>NZ_RZSX01000254.1:0-7444 GCF_004023105.1 Mesorhizobium sp. M5C.F.Ca.IN.020.32.2.1
CTTTACGCCAATGTGTTCGAGGGGCTGACCCGCATCGGTCCGAACGGCGAGGTGCTGCCGGATCTCGCCGAAAGCTGGACCATTTCCGACGACGGCAAGGTCTACACCTTCAAGCTGCATACCGGCGTCAAGTTTCACGACGGCACCGACTTCAACGCCGACGACGTGAAATTCTCGCTCGATCGCGCCCGCGCCGACAACTCCGTCAACGCACAAAAGGGCCTGTTCGCCGCCATCGATACGATCGAGGTCGTCAATCCGGCGACGGTCAAGATCACGCTGAAGAACCCGCAAAGTTCCTTCCTCTACAATATGGGCTGGGGCGACGCGGTCATCGTCGCGCCGGAAACAGCCGACACCAACAAGGAAAAGCCTGTCGGCACCGGCCCATTCAGGTTCCAGAGCTGGGCCAAGGGCTCGTCGATCACGCTGATCAAGTCTGATACTTACTGGGGCGCCCCGGTGTCCCTCGACAAGGCGGAGTTCCGCATCGTTCCCGATGCCGCCGCCGCGATACCGGCGCTGCTTTCCGGCGATGTCCAGGCCTTTCCCTTCTTCCCCGATCCCGACAGTGTCGCGCAGGTCAAGGACGACCCGCGCTTCAAGGTGGTGATCGGCGCGACCGAGGGTGAAACCATTCTCTCGATCAACAACAAGAAACCGCCTTTCGACAGACTGCAGGTCAGGCAGGCGATTTCGTTTGCGCTCGACCGCAAGGCGATCATCGACGGCGCCTCGGCCGGCCTTGGCGTGCCGATCGGCTCGCACATGTCGCCCGCCAACAAGGCCTATGTCGACCTCACCGGCTTCTATCCGCACAATGTCGAGAGGGCCAGGGAACTGCTGAAGGAAGCCGGTCTGGAGAACGGCTTCAAGGCGACGCTGAAACTGCCGCCGCCCCCCTATGCGCGGCTTGGCGGCGAGATCATCGCGTCGCAGCTTCGCGATGTCGGCATCGATCTGCAGATCGTGCCCGTGGAATGGGCGCAGTGGCTGGACCAGGTCTTCACCAAGAAGGATTACGACCTGACCATCGTCTCCCACACCGAGCCCAACGACATCGATATCTATTCGCGCAAGGATTACTACTTCAACTACGACAACCCGACCTTCGACAAGATCATCGCCGATCTGAACCTCACCTCCGATGAGGCCAAGCGCATGACGCTGCTCGGCGAGGCGCAGAAGATACTGGCCGACGATGCCGTGGTCGGCTTCCTCTACGAACTGCCGAAAGCCGGCGTCTGGGACGCCAAGCTCGAGGGTTTTTGGGAAAACGCCCCGATCCAGGCCAACGACCTGACCAAGGTGAAGTGGACGGAGTGAGGCAGCGCAGCGGTCCTCCTCCCATGACCACCTATCTTCTCAATCGTCTTGCCATCGCCGTCATCACGCTGGTTCTGGCCTCGATGGTGGTCTTCGCCGTGCTGGAGATCATTCCCGGTGACCCGGCGCGGCTGATGCTTGGCATGAACGCCAGCGCCGACCAGGTCGAGCTGCTGCGCAACCAGATGGGCCTCAACGCGCCCCTCGCTCTGCGCTATCTGCACTGGGCCGGCGGCTTGCTGAGCCTCGACTTCGGCCGTTCCTACACCTATTCGGTGCCGGTCATCGACCTGGTCCGCGAGCGCGTCGTCGTCTCGCTGCCGCTGGCGCTGATCGCGCTGGCGCTGTCCACCATCATTGCCATTCCGGTCGGGCTGTTTTCCGCCGGCAGGCACGGACGGGCCGGCGACACGATTGCGATGGGCGCCGCCCAGCTTGGCGTCGCCGTGCCGAACTTCTGGTTTGCGCTGATGCTGATCTACCTCTTTGCCGTCTGGCTGCGGCTGGTGCCATCAGGCGGTTTTCCGGGTTGGAGCGCCGGCGTCTGGCCGGCGCTGAAATCGCTGGTCCTGCCGGCGATCGCGCTCGCTCTGCCGCAAGCGGCGATCCTCGCCCGCGTCACCCGCTCGGCACTGATCGAAGTGCTGAACGAGGACTATATCCGCACCGCCCGCGCCAAGGGCCTGCCTTATCGCGCGGTGCTGTGGCGGCACGCGCTGCGCAACGCCATGATCCCGGTGCTCACCATTCTCGGCCTGCAGTTCGCCTTCCTGCTCGCCGGCACCATCATCATCGAGAACGTCTTTTACCTGCCCGGCCTTGGCCGGCTGGTGTTCCAGGCGATCACCCAGCGCGACCTGATCGTCGTCGAAAGCGTCGTCATGCTGCTGGTGGCCGCCGTCATCGCGGTCAACCTGCTTGTCGATCTCTCCTATGCGGTCGTCGATCCGCGCCTGAGAAGCCGCCAATGACGCTGCGCTTCGAGATTCCAGAGGAAAATTTTGCCGACATCCTCGTCAAGGCCTTCACCAACCGCTCGTTCCTCGCTGGCTTCGTCATCACCGCGCTGGTGGCAGCGGTCGCCATCGTCTCGTTCTTCTGGACGCCTTTTGACGTCACCAAGCTGATCATCGCCGACAAGACCCAGGCCCCCTCGCCGGCGCACTGGTTCGGCACCGACCATTTCGGCCGCGACATCCTGTCGATGATCATGGTCGGCGCCCGCAATTCGATCGCCGTGGCGCTGGTGGCGGTCGGCATCGGCATGGGCATCGGCGTGCCGCTCGGTGCCTTCGCTGCGGCGCGCGGCGGCATCGCCGACGAAGCGGTGATGCGGCTGAACGATCTCGTCTTCGCCTTCCCTGCCCTGCTGTCGGCGATCATGATCACCGCGATCTTCGGGCCGGGCGCGCTCAACGCCATCATCGCCATCGGCATTTTCAACATTCCGGTCTTCGCCCGCGTCGCCCGGGCCGGCGCGCTGGCTATCTGGCCGCGCGACTTCATCCTCGCCGCGCGCGCCGCCGGCAAAGGCAAAACACTGATCACACTGGAACATGTGTTGCCCAACATCGTCACCTTGCTTCTGGTGCAAGGCACCATCCAGTTCGCGCTCGGCATCCTGGCCGAAGCCGGGCTTTCCTATGTCGGACTCGGCACACAGCCACCGATGCCGAGTTGGGGCCGGATGCTGTTCGATGCGCAGACCCGCATGGTGGCGGCGCCCTGGATGGCGATCTTTCCAGGCATGGCGATCGTCGTCACCGTGCTTGGCCTGAACCTGCTCGGCGACGGTATTGCCGACATCCTCGATCCCCGGTCACGGCGTCAGCGATGAGCCTGCTCGAAATCGAGAACCTTTCGCTGAGCATCGGCGACACGCCGATCCTCAGGGATGTCGAGCTCTTCGTCGCGCCCGGCGAGGTGATGGGGCTGGTCGGCGAATCCGGCTCGGGCAAATCGATCACGGCGCTGACGGTGATGCGGCTTCTCCCCTGGTCGGCGCGCGCCACCGGGCGCGTCGTCTTCGACGGCATCGACATCCTGGCGGCCAGCGAAGACCAGATGTGCGCGCTGCGGGGCGACGACATCGGCATGGTGTTCCAGGAGCCGATGACGGCGCTGAACCCGGTCAAGACCATCGGCGAGCAAGTCGCCGAAGGCATCCGCTGGCATACGAAGGCCAGCCGCGCTGACGCCGAGGACCGCGCGCGAAAGATGCTCGACCGGGTCGGCCTGCCCACAACCAAATTCCCGCTATCGCGCTATCCGCACGAGCTTTCCGGCGGCCAGCGCCAGCGCGTCGGCATCGCCATTGCCTGCGCGCTGAAACCCAAGCTGCTGATCGCCGATGAGCCGACGACGGCGCTCGACGTCGTGCTGCAGGCGCAGATCCTCGACCTGTTGCGCGACCTGGTCGCGGAAAATCGCATGGGCCTGCTCCTGATCTCGCACGACCTCGCGGTGGTGACGGAGATGGCGGATCGCATCACCATCCTGCGCCACGGCGAAGTGATGGAGGCCGGCGACACGGCGCGCACCTTGTCCGAACAGCTCCATCCCTACACCCGACAACTGGCGCAGGCCTCGATGCATGTGCCGGCGCGCGCCAGGACACATGAGATCGGCCAAGACACCCCCCTGCTCCAGGGTGCCAAACCTCTTGTTCAGGTAGACAGCGTGACGCGGGACTATCCGGGACGTCGCCCGTCGCTGCTGAAGCGGGCGGCTCCGATCCGCGCCGTCGACGATGTCTCGTTCTCGATTGATCCCGGCCAGTCGGTGGCGCTGGTCGGGCGTTCCGGCTGCGGTAAGTCCACGCTTGCCCGCATGATCCTGGCGCTGGACGGGCCGACATCGGGAACGATCCGGTTTCGCGGCGAGGTCATCACCGGCAAGAGCGAGGCGGAGCTCAAGCCGGCGCGCCGCGACATGCAGGTGGTGTTCCAGGACCCTTACGGCTCTTTCGACCCGCGCCAGAAAGTCGAAAAACTGGTCGCCGAGCCGCTGCATGTCCTGGAGAAGAAGCCGACGAATACGGAGCGGCGCGAGATGGTGGCAAAGGTCCTACACGAGGTCGGTCTCAGCCCACGCGACATGGACAAATATCCGCACGAATTTTCAGGCGGCCAGCGCCAGCGCCTGTCGATCGCCCGCGCCATCATCACCCGCCCCAAACTGGTCGTCGCCGACGAGCCGGTCTCGGCGCTCGACGTCTCGATCCGTGCCCAGATTCTCGATCTGCTCGCCGAGCTCAACCAGAAGCTCGGCGTTGCCTATCTATTCATCACTCACGATCTGACCGTCGCTCGCGCCATCACCGATCAGGTGATGGTCATGTATGACGGCAGGATCGTCGAGCGCGGCAGGACGAGCGAGGTTCTCGACCATCCGCAGTCCGAAGCCGCCAAGGCGCTGGTCGCTGCGGCCCCAGACCTGCACCGCGCGATTGCTCGGCGGTTACAGGAACAGGGGTGAGCCGCCGACCGTTCAGAACGGCTTACTCTTCGGCCTTCACCACATCGGTTGGGCTGATGTCGAGCAAGTCGAGCGTGCGGCGCAAAAGCTGCATCTCGGTCCCGGCAAGTTGCGAATCGGCCTTGGCGATCTCGGCCATATGGCGGGCAAGCAGGCTGCGCCTCTCGACGTCGAGGTCACGGAACTGCGCGATGGCTTGCGAGCTGTTGGTCTCGTAGCCGATCTCGTTGAGATATTCGATGACGCTGTCGATGCTGGCTTCCGGAATGCCGAAGGCTTCCCGGCAGATGCGCCTGAAGGCGGCCATTTCGCTCTCGCTGACCGTGCCGTCGGCCAGGATCATGCGAAACAGCATCAGCAGTTCCGCCGACAGCACAGGATCGTCCGCAACCTTGCGCACGCCGGGGTCGCCATCGAAGATCGAGCGTATCTGGTCAAGCAATGCGAATGCCATCAGCGTCCCTTTCCGATTCGTCAAATGCATGTCGCTCAAAAGTACGCAGCGGTTTTGAGATAACCACATGCATAAACAAAAGAGCCAAGCGCGGCGCCGCGCGCTTGGCATAGGTAGCGCGGAATCGGTCTTGCGCAAACGGGTCGCCTGTGGTTCGAACGCGCCATATTTTCCCGCTGGCCGGAACCCCTCCCGCAACCATCCGATGTTCGATTTTTTCACCCAGACCGTCGTCATTCTCGGCGCCGCCGCCTTCGCTGCCGGCTTCGTCGATTCGATTGCCGGCGGCGGCGGCTTGATCACCATTCCAGCACTGCTGCTCGCCGGCTTCTCGCCGGTCGAGGCGCTGGGAACCAACAAACTGCAGGGCATGTTCGGCTCAGGCTCGGCGACCATCCACTACGCCGCGAAGGGCCATGTCGATTTGCGCCGGCAATTGCCTTCGGCCCTGTTGGCGCTTGCCGGCAGTGCTCTCGGCGCCTTGCTGGCGACATTCGTGCCGGGCGACCTGTTGCGCGCGCTTCTGCCGGTCCTGCTGATCAGCATCGCCCTTTACTTCGCCCTGAAGCCAAACATGGGTGACGTCGACCGCGCCCGGCGCCTGTCGCCGTTCCTGTTCGGGCTGATCCTGGTGCCGATTGTCGGCTTCTATGACGGCCTGTTCGGGCCGGGGGCCGGTTCCTTCTACATGCTGGCCTTCGTCACCCTAGCCGGCTACGGCGTGCTCAAGGCGACGGCGCACACCAAGCTGCTCAACTTCGCCTCCAACATCGGCGGCTTCATCGTCTTCGCTGCTGCCGGGGTCGTCTACTGGAAGATCGGCCTGATGATGGGTGTCGCCCAGTTCCTCGGCGCCCGCGTCGGCGCCAGCCTCGCCATCCGCAATGGCGCAAAACTGATCAAGCCGCTGCTGGTGATGGTCTGTCTGGCGCTGGCTATCAAGCTGCTGGCCGATCCGGCGAACCCGCTGCGCACGCTGATTGGTGTGTGAACGGCGCGCCTGATACTATGCGGTTGTACGAATCATGTCGGAGGAGCCACGCATGAATCTCAGTGCGCCTACGCAGCTTGTTTTCATCATATCCCTTGTTATCGCCATCATCGGCCTTCTCGCCGCTCTCGGCGTTTTTGCGTTCATTCCCTTGGCCGCGGTGTGGATCGTCCTCATCGCTTATATTGTGCTTGCTGGCGGCTGCTTGGTTCGCGGCGCTTAAGTATTCAAATCTCAGGCAACTCGAAGCGCCCGGCCACAAGCCGGGCGCTTTTGATTTTGAGGGCTGCTCTGTTAGACTCCTTGGGCGGAAGGAACGCTCATGCTCGCCGAGAGCGAAGACGGCAGCCGACATGAAAATCCCGGCCTCGACCGGTTCGAGATGGTGCGGCGTACGTCCGGCCCTTGCCTCCGGGGCGCGGTCACCGACATCTGCGGCTATCGCGAAACGGCATCGGGCCGTTTCCGCAACGTCGAATATGCATCGCTGACCGTGCCGCTGGTCATCAGCTTTGCCGAACCCTTCGCCATCGGACTCGGCAAGGATCCGGGCGACAACGACCGCTTCGCCAGTTTCGCCGCCGGCCTTTTTGCCGGTCCGGTGGTGATCGAATCCTTCGGTGGCGCCTGCTGCGTCCAGGTCAATTTCACCCCGCTCGGCGCCCGCCGCTTCTTCGGCCTTGCGATGAGCGAACTCACCGACCGCATGGTCGGCCTCGACGATGTGCTCGGACTTGAAGGCATCGCGCTGCGGGAAAGACTTGGCAATGCGCACGGTTGGAGCGCACGCTTTGCCATCGTCGAGACGTTCGTCGCAGCACGGCTGGACAAAGCCCGGGAAACGCAGGCCGAAATCGCCTGGGCCTATGACCGGATCATCGTCTCGGGCGGCCGCATTCGCGTCTCATCGCTCGCCGACAGGCTGGGCTGGAGCCGCAAGCATCTCGCAGGAAAATTCTCCAACGCGATCGGCGTCGGCCCTAAGACGCTGTCGCGCATCGTCCGCTTCAATCGGGCGCTCGGGCTGTCAAGGCAGGACAAATCCGATTGGGCTGATATCGCCGCCGATTGCGGCTATGCCGACCAGGCGCATCTTGTTCGCGAATTCCGCGACCTTGCCGGCGAAACGCCGACGACGCTTGCCGCCCAGGCATAGGTCCTGGAACGCCTCTTGCGACGCCCAACCGGCGCGCGCG
>NZ_RZSX01000255.1:0-7429 GCF_004023105.1 Mesorhizobium sp. M5C.F.Ca.IN.020.32.2.1
TCCCAGGAACACCCAGGAAACTGCCCGTGAACGCCGCAAACAGCATTCTTCTGTCCCCCGCCGACAATGTCGCGGTCGCCAACGGCCGCATCGAGATCGGCGCGGTACTGCCGGGCGGTGCCGTCGCCACCGCGTTGATCGAACCCGGCCACAAGGTAGCGATCAAGCCGATCGCCGCCGGCGAGGCCGTGGTCAAATACGGCCAGGCGATCGGCCGCGCCACCCAGAACATCGCACCCGGCGAGCATGTCCATTCGCACAATCTGATCTTCGAGTCCGGGCGTTTGCCGGTGGTGCCGCCGAGCGAAGCCGTGCACGCGACCGAGGCCGACCGCGCCCGCATCTTCATGGGCTACCGTCGCGCCGACGGCCGTGCCGGCACGCGCAACTTCGTCGGCATTCTCGCCAGCGTCAATTGCTCGGCCACCGTTTGCCATGCCATCGCCGACGAGGCGAACCGCACTCTCCTGCCCAGATATCCCGACATCGACGGCTTCGTTCCGATCGTCCACGGCCAAGGCTGCGGGATGAGCGCCACCGGCGACGGCATGATGGTGCTGCACCGCACGCTGGCCGGCTACGCCCGCCATCCGAATTTCGGCGGCGTGCTGATGGTCGGGCTCGGCTGCGAGGTCAACCAGCTCACCCTCTATGGGCAGAAGGGTGTCGCTGCGGGAAAACGCCATTTCAACATCCAGGAAGCCGGCGGCTCGCGCAAATCGGTCGAGAAGGCGATGCTGGTGCTGGCCGAGATCGCCGAGGAGGTCGGCAAGCTTGAGCGTGAGCCAATCCCGGTCAGCGAGATCGTCGTCGGCCTGCAATGCGGCGGCTCGGACGGCATGTCCGGCATCACCGCCAATCCGGCGCTGGGCGCCGCCGTCGACATCCTGGCCGGTGTTGGTGGCATCGGCATCCTCTCCGAGACGACGGAAATCTACGGCGCCGAGCATCTGCTTGCCTACCGTGCGGCGACCCCGGAGATCGCAGCCAAGCTCGATGGCTATGTGAAGTGGTGGGAAGACCATGTCGCCAAGCATGGCGCCTCCATCGACAACAATCCGTCGCCCGGCAACAAGCGCGGCGGCCTGACCACCATCCTGGAGAAGTCGCTTGGCGCGGTCGCCAAGGGCGGACAGACGCCGCTCAACGGCGTCTTTGGCTATGCCGAAAAGGTCACCGGACACGGCTTGGTGTTCATGGACACGCCCGGCTACGACCCGGTTTCCGCCACCGGCCAGGTGGCAGGCGGCGCCAATGTCATCGTCTTCACCACCGGCCGCGGTTCCTGCTTCGGCTGCCGGCCGACGCCGTCGATCAAGGTCGCCAGCAACTCGACCATGTACCAGACCATGGAAGAGGACATGGACGTGAATTGCGGCGTCATCGCCTCGGGCGAAAAGACCATCGCCGGCATGGGCCGCGAGATCTTCGAACTGATCGTCGAGACGGCTTCGGGGCGCAAGACCAAGAGCGAGGAGTTCGGCTACGGCGACAACGAGTTCGTGCCCTGGCACCTCGGCGCGACCCTCTAGAACAGCCATTAACTGACTCAAGACGCGGGCCAGGCAAATGGCCGGTGGGAGGCTTTGCATGAAGAAACGCCGTGTCGGCAGCACCGCGCTGGAAATAACCGAGGTCAGCTTCGGCGGCGCGGCGGTCGGCGGCCTCTACCGAGCTTGCCCGCGCGAGGCGGCGATGCAGACGCTGCAGGTCGCCTGGGAAGCCGGCCTGCGCTATTTCGATACGGCGCCCTTCTACGGCTTCGGCCTCTCGGAACGCCGCTTCGGCGATTTCCTGCGCGACAAGCCGCGGGACTCCTACGTGCTGTCGACCAAGGTTGGGCGCCTGTTCCGGCCGGTGCCGGAAGACCAGATTCCGGACCATTCCTATGTCGATCCGTTGCCCTTTGCGCTCGACTACGACTATTCCTATGACGGCATCATGCGCTCGGTCGAGTTCAGCTATGCGCGGCTTGGCCTCAATCGGATCGACATCCTGTTCGTCCACGACATCGGCGTCTACACACATGGGGCCGAGAAGGCGAAGCTGCATTTCCGCCAGTTCATGGATGGCGGGCTGAAGGCGCTGGAGGAGCTGAAGTCGTCCAGGGTCATTTCCGCCTACGGCCTTGGCGTCAACGAGGTTCAGATCTGTCTCGATGTGCTGCGCCAGGCGCCGCTCGACTGCATCCTGCTCGCCAGCCGCTATTCGCTGCTCGACCGCACCGCCGAAGCCGAATTGCTGCCGCTTTGCCGGCAACGGCAGACCTCGCTGATCATCGGTGGCGTCTTCAATTCCGGTATCCTGGCAACGGGCCCGGTACCGGGCGCCCATTTCGATTATCTGCCGGCCACCGCGGACATTCTCGGCCGCGTCGGGGCGATGGAAAAAATCGCCGCCGAAGGCGGCTATCCGCTTGCAGCGGCGGCGTTTCAGTTCCCGCTGCACGAGCCTGTTGTCGCTTCTGTGCTGACGGGCACCGCCAAACCGACCAATCTGGCGCGAAATCTCCAACTGCTCGATATCCAGGTGCCCGAAACCGAATTCGCCAAATATGATCGTTACACGGTCGTACAGAAACTCGGCTGACGCGCTGCGGCCTTCGCCCTCGTCGGTTAAACAGCGGACGGCGCAATCAGGAGGCGTAACAATCGAACGCCCCAAAAGAATGAATATTCCATCTTGACTGGTTGGTGGAATTAATATTCCATACCTTTCGGAGAGGATCTGTAGGGTTTGGCAATGAGATCGGTCTAGCCATTAAGGAGACCGATGCGAAACACCGCTTGCGTCGACCCAACCTATGCACTATCAAAATGCGGTAAATGTTTTTTATTGATAAAGTTCTGTTTGGACAGCGCCTATCCAAACCGAGCTTCAGCAACGTTCACCGGGCGACTTAGGGAGGAAGCCTTATGAAATTCGTGACCAGCATTCTCAACCGCCGCGCATTCGTGGCGCTCGCCGCCGCCTCGATGCTTGCCGGCGTGTTGCATTCGGCGCCAGCTTCGGCGGCGGACGTAACCATTCCGATCATCGTCAAGGACACCACCTCTTTCTACTGGCAGATCGTCCTGGCCGGCGCCCGCAAGGCCGGCAAGGACCTCGGCGTCAATGTGCCGGAACTCGGCGCCCAGGCAGAGACCGACGTCAACGGCCAGATCTCGATCCTCGAGAATGCCGTCGCCGGCACCCCGGCTGCCGTCGTCATCGCGCCGACTGAAGCCAAGGCGCTCGGCAAGCCGATCGATGAGGCAGCCACCAAGGTCAAGATCATCGGCATCGACTCCGGCGCCGACTCCAAGGCCTTCACCTCGTTCCTGACCACAGACAATATCCAGGGCGGCCGCGTCGCCGCCGACGGGCTGGCGGCCGCGATCGGCGAAGCCAATGGCGGCAAAATCGAGGGCGACGTCGCCCTGATCACCGCACTTCCGGGCGCTGGTTCGCTCGAACAGCGCGCCCAGGGCTTCAAGGAGCAGCTTGCCGCCAAATATCCCGGCCTGAAGCTTGTTGCCGACAAGTACGCCGACGGCCAAGCCACTACCGGCCTCAACATCGCGACCGACCTGATAACCGCCAATCCGAACCTCCAGGGCATCTTCGCCTCCAACCTGATCATGGCGCAGGGCGTCGGTCAGGCGATCGCCGAGAACAGCTTGGCCGGCAAGGTCGGACTCGTCGGCTTCGACAGCGACGAGAAGCTGATCAAGTTCCTCAACGACGGCGTCATTTCGGCTCTCGTCGTCCAGGATCCGTACCGGATGGGCTATGACGGCATCAAGACGGCACTCGCGGCCTCGAAAGGCGAGAAGGTCGAGGCCAATGTCGACACCGGCGCCAACCTCGTCACCAAGGCCAATATGAAGGATCCGAAGATCGACGCGCTGCTCAATCCGAAGCTCGACTGAGCACCGGCAGGTGCACCGTTTCCGGGGCCTCGTTGCCCCGGAAACACCCTGAAAGTGGTTCGAAATCAGCCGGCTTCAATACCCTTGACGATGCGACCCGGCCAGCATCGCTACGTGCCAATCGTGAGGCCAATCTGGGAGGATTGTCATGACATCGACGGCGCAGGAACTGCATCCGGCCCCAACGCTGGAACCGGGCAGGACGATCCTCGAACTCAAGGGCTTGGAGAAGCGATATCCCGGCACGCACGCGCTGAAGCCGGTTAACCTCGCCTTCAAGGCCAGCGAAATCCACGCCATTGTCGGCGAGAACGGTGCCGGCAAATCCACCCTGATCAAGCTGCTGACCGGCGTCATGCCGCGCACCTCCGGCGACGTCATCTGGGAGGGCAAGCCGGCAGCGCTGGCGACGCCGCATGAGGCGATGGCGCTGGGCATCAATGCTGTGCATCAGGAGGTCGTTCTGTGCCGCCATCTCACTGTCGCAGCCAACATGTTCCTCGGGGAGGAGGATTCCCGCTTCGGCATCCTGCAGCAGCGGGCCATGGTCAGGGAAGCGCAGAAGATCATCGACGATCTCGGCTTTGATCTGCCGGCCCATGTCGTGCTGGGCGACCTGACCATAGGCCAGCAGCAGCTGATCGCCGCCGCCCGCGCCACCGTGCGCGGCACCAAGTTCCTGATCTTCGACGAGCCGACTGCTTATCTCACCCGGAAGGAAGCCGACCAGCTGTTCACGCTGATCCGCCGGCTGAAGGGCGAAGGCGTCACCATCATCTACATCAGCCACCGCATGGAAGAGGTGTTCGAGCTCGCCGACCGCGTCTCGGTGCTGCGCGACGGCACGCTTGTCGGCACCAGGAACATCGCCGAAACCAACGACGCCGAGCTGGTCAAGATGATGATCAACCGCTCGATCGAGCAAGTCTATCACAAGGAGCATTTTACCCCGGGCGCGACGCTGCTCGAAGCCAGAAATCTCTCCGGCAAGGGCTTCGAAAATGTCTCGATGACGGTCCGTGCCGGCGAAATCGTCGGGCTCTACGGCCTGATCGGTGCCGGGCGCAGCGAGTTCGTCACCACGCTTTACGGCCGTCATCGCAAGTCGGCCGGCCAGATCCTCTGGGAGGGCAAGGCGGTTCAGGTCAATTCCGAGCATGACGCTATCAGGCTCGGCATGGCGCTGGCGCCGGAAAGCCGCCGCGACCAGGGCCTCTGCCTCAACCTGCCGGTCGGCCTCAATCTCAATCTGCCGATCTACAAGCGCATCTCCAGCAATCTGCTGATCTCCAGCGCACAGGAGAAGACCGAGGCGGATCGCCAGATCGCCAATCTCAGGATCAAGACACCGACGCGCAACGCGCTCGCCTCCAGCCTGTCCGGCGGCAACCAGCAGAAGATCGTCATCGGCAAGTGGCTGGCGCACGGCGCCAAGCTGTTCATCTTCGACGAGCCGACAGTCGGCGTCGATGTCGGCACCAAGGCCGAGATCTACCGCCTGTTCAGCGCGCTTTTGTCCAATGGCGCCGGCATCATCCTGATCTCGTCCTATCTGCCCGAGGTCTATGAACTGGCCGACACACTGCATGTGTTCCGGCGCGGCAAACTGGTGGCCACTCATGGTTTCCGCACTGCCGACCATGAGGAGATCCTCACCCAAGCGCTGGCCGAGAAACAAGAAAAACCGGGAGGACAGATATGAGCACCGAGGCGATCCCGGCCGAAAGGCCGAAACGCAACTACAACGCCCTGTTCGGGCTGACACTGCTGGCGCTGCTGGTATTATTGTGGGTCATCCTGTCGGTGGCGACGCCGAGCTTCGCCTCCGCCAACAACATCTCGAATCTGCTGCGGCAAGGTTCGATGATCGCCATCCTGGCAGTCGGCCAGACCTTCGTCATCATCACCGGAGGCATCGACCTTTCCGTCGGCGCCGTCGTCGGCTTCGCCACCGTCATCGTGGCGATGTTGATCAATGCCGGCGTGCCGATTTTCCTCGCCATCCTGATCACCTTGCTGGTTGGCGTCGCCATCGGCATGTTCCATGGCTTTGGCATCGTCAGAATGGGCCTGCCGCCCTTCATCATCACGCTGGCGACGCTGACATCCTTGCGCGGCATCGGCCTCTTGATGACCAACGGCAACTCGATCTCGATCAACAACGATGCTTTCCAAATGTTTTCGCGCAGCTCGTTTCTCGGCGTCCCCAATCTGTTCTGGATGGTGATCCTCGTCGGCATCCCCGCCTACATCTTCCTGCATCACAGCCGCTGGGGCCGGTATCTGTTCTCGGTCGGCTCCAACGCCGAGGCATCGCGTCTGTCCGGTGTCAACGTCCAGCGCACCATCTACATGGCCTATACGCTGTCGGGCCTCTGTGCGGCTTTTGTCGGCGTGCTGCTTGCCTCGCGCATCGGCATCGGCAATCCGACGCAGGCCGAGGGCTGGGAGTTGCAGGCGATCGCCTCGTCGGTGATTGGCGGCACCTCGCTGTTCGGCGCCGTCGGCTCGGTGCACGGACCGCTGCTCGGCGCCTTCATCCTCGCCACCATCAACAACGGCGCCAATCTCTTGAACGTCAATGCCTTCTGGCAGCGCATCATTACCGGCGTGCTAATTATCGTCATCGTCTATTTCGACGGCCTGCGCCGCCGCGGCAAGTAGACCATATTAACAACCGCCGGCCCGGCGCTAGCGGGGCCGGCGGTTTCATGAACAGACTGGATTGAACTATGAAAGCCGTCGTCTGCCGCTCGCCCGGTGAGCTTGTTCTGGAAGACCGCCCGGCGCCAGGCACTCCGCCCTCTGGCTGGGCGCTGGTCGCGGTTAGTCATGTCGGCATCTGCGGCACCGACTATCATATCTTCGAGGGCAAGCATCCGTTCCTCGCTTATCCCCGCATCATGGGCCACGAGGTTTCCGGCACTGTGATCGAGGCCGGCGAAGGCGTCGATCTGGCCGTTGGCGAACCGGTGATCATCAATCCCTATCTCGCTTGCGGCAAATGCATCGCCTGCCGGCAAGGCAAGCCTAATTGCTGCGTCAGGATCGAGGTGCTCGGCGTCCACCGCGACGGCGCCATGTGCGAACGGATCCTGGTGCCGGCGCAGAATCTCTACCCGGCCAACGGCCTATCGCTGGCCGACGCCGCCGCCGTCGAATTCCTGGCGATCGGGGCGCATGCCGTTCGGCGCTCGCTGGCGCAGCCCGGCGCGCGCACGCTGGTCATCGGCGCCGGGCCGATCGGGCTCGGCACGGCGCTTTTTGCCCGCATCGCCGGTCTCGACGTGACGCTGCTCGACATGAGTGCCGAGAGGCTGGGTTTCGCCGCAAGCGAACTCGACTTTGCCACCCTCGACGGCTCGAAGGGATCGGCAACCGATCTGGCGCGGGAGGCGACTGACGGCGAAGGCTTTGACGTGGTTTTCGACGCCACTGGCAACACCCAGTCAGTCCAGTCGGCCTTCGCCCATGTCGCGCATGGCGGAACGCTGGTCCTGGTCAGCGTCGTCAAGGAC
>NZ_RZSX01000256.1:0-7419 GCF_004023105.1 Mesorhizobium sp. M5C.F.Ca.IN.020.32.2.1
GCCCCATGATGCTTGCGGCAGTCGAGACAATGACAAATGCCGACCCGGTATGGGAGTCCCGACGCCACAATTCGGACGTTGCCGCACAGGCAACCGCCAGTGAATCGGTCCATGCTGCATCTCCTCCAAAATCAAGCGGTCGGAATGGCTACAACGAACGGCACTGTCATTGCAATTGCCCCGCTGCGGGCGGGGACGCGTCGTCTAGCGGCCCTCGCCCATCCTTGCCGCCCCCTTATTGGAACGAAGCGGTCCTTTCGCTCTTGCATTGACAGGAAAGCTTGTCAATATGAGGGTTGCATGCTCGATATCGAGGTCATAGATCGGCCAAGCGCGGCCGCCGCCGCGTTGGAGCCGGTTCGGAGTCAGCTCCTCTCGGAACTGCGGGAGCCCGCCTCGGCCGCTGCCCTCGCCACACGCCTCGGTCTCAAGCGGCAGAAAATCAATTACCACCTGCATGCTCTGGAGGAGCACGGGCTTGTCCAAGTTGCAGACACGCGCAAGTGGGGTGGCTTGACCGAGCGGCTCATGGTGGCGAGCGCCACAAGCTATGTCGTCTCGACGAGCGCACTGGGTCCGGTCGGCGCCGATCCGGACCGCACCGCCGACCGCCTGTCGGCAAGCTACCTCATCGCGCTCGGCGCTCGGCTGGTGCGGGAGATCGGGGCCCTCCAGCGCGCCGCCACGGATGCCGGCAAGCGCTTGGCGACCTTGGCGATCGACACCGAAATCCGCTTCCGCTCCGCCGCCGACCGCGCCTCGTTCACACGTGAACTGGCTGAGGCCATCACCACGCTGGCGGCACGCTATCACGACGAAACGGCGCCGCAGGGGCGGTCCCATCGCCTTGTCGTGACCGCGCATCCTTCACCTTCCAATCCGCAAGGAAAGGACGTTCAATGCCAGTAAAAAAAGATTCTGCCGGCAATCGCTCGGTCGAGGCGCAAGTGGATGTCCCCGGTACACCGGAGGACGTCTGGAACGCGATCGCAACGGGACCTGGAATATCTCAATGGTTCGTGCCGAGCGAACTCGAAGGCCGCATCGGAGGAACCAGCGTTTCGCATTTCGCTGCCGATGGAAGCATGGATTCGGTCGCCACCATCACGGCTTGGGAGCCGCCCAAGCGGTTTGTCGCAGAAGCACCGGGTCAGTCGGGAACGGTAGCGACGGAATGGACCGTCGAGGCGAAGTCCGGCGGGCTTTGCACCGTTCGCGTTGTCCATCGGTGGTTCGCGACTTCTGATGATTGGGATGATCAGTTCGAAGGCCACAGCTACGGATGGATCGCCTTCTTCCGCCTGCTCCGCCTCTACCTCACGCACTTTCCCGGGCAGCACGGCTCGGCTTTTCAGCTCTTGGTCCCGTCCTCTCAAGCTTTAGCCGATGCATGGCGAAAGCTGGTTGAACCCTTAGGCCTGGCGAATGCGACTGAACAACGGCGCGTGGCTTCGGACACGCAGGCATTCGGGGGTGTCGTCGAACGAACAGGGCCGCAGGACCATCCCGAGTTGGTGGTCCGGCTGGACCAGCCCGCGCCGGGCTTCGCGCACCTCTTCGCCTTGCCGATGGGCGGGATGACATTCCTGTCCGTGCGGTTTTTCCTCTTTGGCGACGATGCAGCGAGCGTTGCAAAACGGGAGGAGCCAAGGTGGCGAACCTGGCTTGAAAAGCATTTCCCAACTCCGAGCGAGTAGCGCTCCAGTGGAAACGTAGTTGTCAGTTTAATCAACGCTGCGCGGCATTAAATCTACCCTACAGCACACCCGCCATGGCAGCCGACGAAGCTTTCCGAGCTATGATTACCGTCTAAGTGCGGGCAGGCCGCTGTGGTGCTTTTGCGCAGTAGGCTCCACTCCTGCAAGCAGATCGAAAAGCCATGCCACACCCGCATCCATCATCGCGACCTTGGGAGCGACGGCGTTGAGCCGGAAGCCGGGCAACGGCAACGGGGCATCGAGGCTCAGGACGCCGAAACGCGCCGCATGCATGGTAACGAACCGCCGCGGCAAGGCCGAAATGAGATCGGTCTCGGCGATAACCGCAAGCGCGAACATGAAGTTGGGAACAGTCAACGCGATCCGTCGTGCCCGGCCTTGCTTGGCCAGCTGTTCATCCACGAAGCCATAGGGATCGCCACTGTGCGAGACCACCAGATGCTGCATGTCGCAGTATCGCTCCAGGGTCGGATCACGCGCGAACGGATGTCCAAGGCGCATGGCAATTACAAAGTCTTCTTCGTAGATGCAGCGCTTTTCGAAGCGAGGCGGGATGTCATCGGACGGAATGATCGCGATATTGATGGCGTGCGCTTCGAGATCGACAATCGCGCTTCGCCACGCGCGCGCCGGAGAGGGCAAGAGCTGACGCACGCCGATTTCGAGGCGTGGCGCAATCCGGCTGAGTTTGCGAGAAGCGGGCGCAGGATCACGGCTGGAGACACCGTCCGGCGCGCCGATTGCGAACCGGCGCACCGCCGTGGCGGGGTCGAAGGGTGCGGCAGTCGCCATGACGCTGCGCACGCGCGCCAGAATAACGGCGATCGGCGCGGCCAGTTCCGTCGCACGCGCCGTCGGCACGACGCCCTTGGGTGTTCTTAGGAACATCGGATCATTGAAGAGCCGGCGCAACCGGCCGAGCCCGTGACTGACAGCCGATGGAGTCAGATAAAGCCGGTCCGCAACCCGGCCCACGTGGTGCTCTTCGAGCACGGCCTCGAAGAGGGACGAGGAGATTGAGATCGGCGCGTGAAAGATCAATTCCATTCAGCATATTGCTGAAATCATATCATTGGCTTCATCAAGATGAACATGCAATTCTGCCGGTTGAGCGGTGCATCGCTCGGACGAACGCAGCCTTGAGCGGGAAAACAGCCATGCGGTGATGATGATTTCCGAGGTCGGCGGACAGTCGCCGCAAGGCATGATGGCATGCTCGCCCTCGTGGGTGGCGCTTTGAGGCAGGCGCCGGGCTTCATCATGCACGTGTCGCACCCGGTGGCAGCCGGCTGGCGGATCGTCGAGGTGTGGAACTCCCAGGAAGACGCGACGCGCTTCTCCGCTGCTCATATCGCGCCGAATCTGCCGGATGGCATCCGGCCGAAGCTGTCCTTCCAGCCGCTGCACAGTCTTTTGAAGCCCTGACGGAAATGCCGGCCGGGTGAAAGATGTGGGATCGCATCGGCTCGACCGATGCCAGCGGCCTGCGCCTGCGGATTGGTACAAACATAGGAGAAATTCTCATGCCAGTTTCACGACGTTCAGCACTCGCTGCAGCGGGCGCCGGTCTCGCGTCGCTTGGGATCACGAAAGCTACGAGCGACTCTGCCGTTGCCCATCAGGTCTCCATCGCCGACGAGGAGATTGCCACGCTCATCAGGCAGACCGCCGAAGCCAACGCGGCGCTGATGCGCGGCGACATCGCCCGATACCGTGCGTTGATTGCGCTCACCGATGACTTCACGCTTATGTCGCCTTTCGGCGGAAAGCCGACACGCGGCGTGGAGATGACAAGCGAACGCTGGGAGGCAATGGGGCGTTTCTTCAAGAACGGCACGCTGGAACAAGAGCTGGTCCAAGCCTATGCCGCGGCCGACATGGTGGTTCTCGCGCTCATCGAGCGCGCCCATGGCGAAGTCGGCGGTCTGCCGGCCCAGGACTGGCCGCTGCGCGTCACCTTGGTCTATCGCCGCGAAGGATCCGAATGGCGGCTCGCGCACCGGCACGCAGACCCGCTCGCCCGGGGTATCAGCCTAGAGCAGGGGGCCGCGCTGGCCCGCTGACTCGCCGCTGAAAGTCCACGCCAGACCAACGACGCTCTGACAGCTCCGCGCGTTCTGTTTCAGGCTGCCGTTTCGACCGGTAGGCCGGCGGCCTTCCATTCGGGATAGCCGTCCTCGAGCCGACGGACGAGGTAGCCCCGCTCCCGCAAGGCGGCGACCGCCTCAAACGACAGAACGCAATAAGGGCCGCGGCAATAGGCGATCACCTCCCGATCCGCCGGTAACTCGCCCAAGCGACGCTCCAGCTCGGCCAGCGGGATGTTGAGGGCGCCTGGAAGATGCCCAACCCCAAATTCAGCCTCGGGTCGCACGTCGAGAACCGTGACCATGCCGTCATGCAGCCTCGAGACGAGGTCGTCTCGCGACACCGGTTCCATCGCATCGCGAGCCCGGAAATAGTCGGCCATGACGCGGCCGATTTCGGCCACGTTTCGCTCGCCGACGCGGCCAAGCGCCTTGATCAGCGCCACCACCTCGGCATCGCCGGCGAGGCTATAGAGCACGTGCTTGCCGCGGCGCTGCGTCTCGACGAGCCGCGCCCGCCGCAGGATCTGCAAATGGCGCGACGTATTGGCGAAACTCAGATGGGCTCGCGCGGCGAGGTCCTCGACGCTGCGCACCCCTTGCGCCAGATGCTCCAGCAGCTCGAGCCGATGCGGATGGCCGAGCGCCTGAGCCACTTCGGCAAGGCTTGCGTAGATCGCCTGTTTCGGTCCGGTGCTTGACACCGCTTCTCCTCAGTGAAACATTCAGCGGAATGATTGAATGTTCTAGCCCTTCGTAGCGAGGCGCGCAAGACCATGATCCTCCGCCAGTGTCTTCACACCGATCCAGCCGGCGTCTCGTACCTGTTCGGTTGCCATAACGAGGCCCTCCTGATCGAGGACGAGGGCGCGTTCATCCGCTTCATGCTCGCCGAGATTCCGCCGGTACCGCCCAAGGCCGCGGCACTCCGGGCCGCCAATTCCGGCTTGGCTGCGGCGGCGGCCTGACCCATGGAGGAAGCGGCATCGGTTCCAGGCAAGACGGGTTCATCCGTCAGGCTCGGCCTCAGGGAGAACTGGCCGCAATTCGCGCTGCTCGTCGTGATCAACGCCTTTGTCGGCGGCATGGTCGGGATAGAACGGACGGTGGTGCCGCTGATCGGATCGGAGGAGTTCCACGTCACATCGACGACGCTCATCGTCTCCTTCATCGTCAGCTTCGGCGTCGTCAAGGCCCTCGCCAATCTGGTCTCGGGCCAGCTTGCCGACGCGTGGGGCCGCAAGCGCGTACTCGTTTTGGGATGGCTGGTCGGCCTGCCGGTGCCGTTCATGATCATCTGGGCGCCGACCTGGGAATGGGTGATTGCGGCCAACGCATTGCTCGGCATCAACCAGGGGCTCGCCTGGTCGATGACCGTGATCATGAAAGTCGATCTCGTCGGGCCGAAATCGCGCGGCCTTGCCGTCGGCCTCAACGAGTTCGCCGGCTATCTCGCCGTCGGGGTGACGGCGCTGCTGACCGGCTATCTCGCCGCGCAATACGGACTTCGGCCAGTGCCGATCTATCTCGGAATCGGCTATGCGGTCGTCGGTGCCGCACTGTCGATCCTGCTGGTGCGCGACACGCGCGACCATGTTCGGCTCGAGGCTTCATCCCAGGCGCAGCAGGCCGCGCCAATCAGCTTTCGGCAGGTCTTCGCGCTCACTTCCTTCGGGGATCGCAACCTGTTCGCCGCCTCCCAGGCCGGCCTGGTCAACAATCTCAACGACGGCATGAGCTGGGGCATCTTCCCATTGTTCTTCGCTTCCTTCGGCCTCGGCGTCGAGCGCATCGGCATTCTCAAGGCGATCTATCCCGCGACATGGGGTGTCCTGCAGATCGTCACGGGTCCCTTGAGCGATCGCTGGGGGCGCAAAGGCCTGATCGTAGCCGGCATGTGGGTTCAGGCCGCCGGTCTGTTTCTCACCGCGGCGACGCGCCAGTTCGAGTGGTGGATCGTCGGCAGCCTTCTGCTCGGCCTCGGCACAGCGATGGTCTACCCGAGCTTGATCGCAGCCGTCTCCGATGCCTCGCATCCGACCTGGCGCGCCCGCTCGCTCAGCGTCTACCGGTTCTGGCGGGATCTCGGCTACGCGATCGGTGCGCTCTGCGCCGGCCTCATCGCCGACAGCTTCGGGCTGTCATGGGCGATTACATCGATCGCCGCGCTGACGTTTCTCTCAGGGGTAGTCGTGGTTGTCGTGATGAGCGATGTCTCGCGCTCGTCTACAGATCCGTCCTCAAGGAGGGCAACATGACAGCGGCAGATCGCTGCCCGAGCAATTGATCCGGCGCAAATTTCGCCACGCCTTTGGCTTACATTGAAGTTTGACCGCGACCGGCGGTTTGGCCGGCAGTAGGGAAAGAGCTGAAAGCATCTCCGGCCGCAGAGCCGCCAGCACCTTGGGACGAGCTCTGCCGAGCCCCATGAGAGGAAGGAGGATATTATGACGTTGATTGCACTGATGCGCGCGGCCGCGCTCGCCGCCATTATCGCCGCCGGCGCGACGGCTATAGCCGCCGCGCAAACGACCGCAGCCGATCCGCACCATACGACGGTCGCGCAGGCGCCGTCTCCCGAGCCTGGAGGTATGGCGGGACAAGACCAAGGTGCACAGCCCGCTCAACCCGGCATGATGGGCCAGGGCATGATGGGCCAGGGCATGGGCCACGGCATGATGGGCGGCGGGATGATGCAGCCCGGCATGATGGGCGCAATGCCGATGATGCGCATGCGCGGGCACATGATGAAGATCATGTTCGCCATTGCCGATACGAACGGCGACAGCGCGCTTTCCTTCGAAGAGATCACCGCCATCCATAAGAGAATCTTCGATGAGGTCGATGCGAACAAGGACGGCAAAGTGACAACCGAAGAGGTTCAGGCATTCATGCGGGAATAGTCGCGCTCAAGCTGATTGCCGGGCACCACGGCCTCCGCGCGGCCGAGACGTTCGCCGCCGCAAAGGTGCGGGTCAAGCCGCGAACGAGGCTCCTGAGCATGACATCGATCTATCTCGACTACAACGCCAGCAGGTCACGGCTGCCATGCGGCCATATCTGGATGGAGCTTTCGGCAATCCGTCGAGCGGCCATTGGGCGAGCATGCCGGCGAAGGCTGCACTGGAGAAGGCCCGCAGCCAGGTTGCGGCGCTGCTCGACTGCGCAACCGACGAGATCGTGTTCACAAGTGGCGGCAGCGAGGCCAACAACCTGGCGATCAAGGGCACGTTCTTCGCGCTTAGGCACAAGGCGAGCACATCGTCACCACCACGGTCGAGCATCCGGCCATTCTCGCCCCCTTGCCGGTTCCTCGAGCAGCTCGGCGCGGCAGTGACCTATGTGCCGGTCGACAGCACGGGCCGGGTCGATCCCGAGGACGTGCGTTGTGCCATCACGCCGCGCACCATCCTGATCAGCGTCATGCACGCCAACAATGAGGTTGGCACGATCCAGCCGATCTATTGCGCGGGAGCATGGGTCCGATTTCACACCGACGCAGCGCAGTCAGTCGGCAAGATTGCAACCAAGGTCGACACGCTTGGCGTCGATTTGCTGACCATCGCCGGCCACAAGCTTTACGCGCCGAAGGGTGTCGGTGCGCTCTATGTCCG
>NZ_RZSX01000257.1:0-7370 GCF_004023105.1 Mesorhizobium sp. M5C.F.Ca.IN.020.32.2.1
CGCCCTGGAATCAGCAGTGGCCGATGTCAGGGACGTCGACGGCAGCGCTTTCCACCGCCGGCAGGAGAAGGCGCTCGATGCCGCAATCAGGCTCGGCCTGGAAAAGCTCGGGCCCGTCAGCCAGGAGGTGTTTGCATGAATATGCACACCGCCCGCGCGGCTTCCGGGGTCGACACTTTGAAATCGATCCTGGGCATCTCGGTCCTTGCCATTCGCTGGGACGACGCGGTCGCCCTGCTGACACGGTTGATTGCTGAGCGGCGCTTCACCAAGGTCACCTTTCTCAACGCTCACAACGCCAATGTCGCCTATACGGACCCGGTCGTTGCCGAGGCGCTCGACGATTTTCTCATCCTGCCGGACGGTGTCGGCGTCGATCTGGCGGCGAAACTGCTTTACGGGGCGTCGTTTCCGGACAATCTCAACGGCACCGATTTCATCCCTGCCTTTCTGCAGGCGTCCGCCAGGCCGCTGACCGTGGGGCTGCTCGGCGCGACGCAGGTCAACGCCGAAGCGGCGTCGAAGAAGCTGGCGGCGCTCGCGTTGCAGCACCGATTCGTGGTCATCCATGACGGTTATTTCTCTCCCGCCGAGGAGCCGGCAATCGTCGATCGCATCGCCAGATTGAGACCGGACGTGCTGCTTGTCGCCATGGGCGTGCCGCGCCAGGAATTGTGGATCGCGCGCCATATCGACGCGCGCCACTGCACGTTGCCGATCGCCGTCGGCGCGCTGCTCGACTTCATGAGCGGCACGGTGCCGCGGGCGCCGCTGTGGATGCGCCGGCTCAGGCTCGAATGGCTGTTTCGGCTGTGGATCGAACCGGGTCGCCTCTGGCGCCGCTATGTGGTCGGCAATCCCCTGTTCCTGTGGCGCGTCACCGGCCAGAAATTTTTGGGCCACCCCGCGCTTGCCAGAACTCGCCCTGGAGCAGGCCCCGGAGCAAGCCGTTGAACAGCCGGTTCGTGCCGAGCCCTGAGACCGACGTCCTTCGCCAGGCGCCGACGGCCGCGATCGTGACGGCAAGCTATGCGCCGGATTTGGAGCGTTGCCGCCTGCTGTGCGACACCCTCGACCGCTGCGTTACCGGCGTGGCGCACCACTATATTCTTGTCGAGCATCGCGACGTGGCACTGTTTCGTCAGCTGGAGAACAGGCGCCGCACGGTCGTCGACGAGCGGGACCTGTTGCCGCGCTGGCTGCATGCCTTCGACGATCCGCTCAGCCTGTTTCGCCGGCGCATCTGGCTCAGCCTGAAGACCATGCCGCTGCGCGGCTGGCATGTGCAGCAGCTTCGCCGCATCGCGATATCAGCACACGCCGGCGAAGACGTGATGGTCTTCTGCGATTCCGACGTGGCCTTCCTCAAGCCTTTCGACAGCAGCGCCTTCTGGCGCGATAGCAAGGTGCGGCTGTTCCGCCGCGACGGCGTGCTGTCGGGTGAAGGCCATGAGGAACATCGCATCTGGTCGCGCAATGCCGGCTCGGCGCTCGGCATCGAACCATCAGAGGTTTCCACCCACGATTACATTTCGACGCTGATTGCCTGGCGCCGCGAAACCGTGACGGCGATGTGCTCGCGAATCGAGAGGGTCCACGCGCGCTGCTGGGTCGAAGTCGTCGGCGCGGCGCGCAAATTCTCCGAATGCATGATCTACGGCCGCTATGTCGACGACGTGCTCGACGGTGCCGGCCATTTTCACGGCTCGGAGGAGTTCTGCCGCGTCCACTGGACGGGCGAAGCGCTGTCGGATGACGAGTTCCGCCGCTTCGTCGCCGCCATGGCGCCGGAACAGGTGGCCATCGGCATGCAGTCCTTCATCGGCACCGATATCGGTCGCATCCGTCGCCTGATCGGGCTTGATTAGCCCTAGGGTCAAACCCGATCGCTTTGACGACCGGGTTAGACCGATAGTGTTCTCTAACGGGTCAAGGGCGGCGGCTCAGAAAAGCCCGAAGCGAAGCTCGCTTATAAAGCCCTCTAACCGAGGAAGCTCCGCAGACTGCCCGCCGATAGAATTGCGATGATGACGGTGGGAAGGATGGACATCCTTGTGGCTGCGACCATGGTGACCGCAAGCGCGATTATATCCGCGGGATGACCTGTCACGAAATCGGGGGCAATGACCGTTATCAGAACGCAGCCTGGCGCGCTTTCCATAACCATTCTTGTCCGCGCACCAACGGTTCGGTTACGCAGGAAGACGTAACCGCCGATTCGCGTCAGATAGGTGACAGATGCCATCAGCAGGATGGCAAGGAGATACATCGGGTCGATCATGACGACCTCGCCCAGAAGAATGCGGCCACGACACCCGACAGCGCCCCGGCCGGCACATACCAGGCGCCCGGCACGACAAGATACGTCGCTGCTGCGACGAGCAAACTGACAAGCCACGGCAAGGCCGCCGAAACGCCCTTCCACATGCCCGCAAGCATGACGAGGAACACGGCGGGAAATGCCATGTCGAACCCGTAGCGGGTGACGTCGCCCAGCACGGGGCCGACGAGCGCGCCCACTGTCGTGAAAGCAACCCACGTCAGGTAAAGGCCAAGTGAAACGCCGAAATAATACCCAAGGCTCAAGCTCGTGCCCGACTTTCGCGCATCGGCGAGCCCCATGGCCCAGCTCTCGTCGCACATGAAGAACAGGACCAGGAATGCCTTGCGCTTGGGCAGATGCCGGATCAAAGGAGCTAGCGCCGCCCCCATGAGAAGATGACGGCTGTTCACCAGGAAGGTGATCGCGACGATCAACAGCACATGGGGTGGTGACGTCCACAATTCGACCGCGGCGAACTCCGAACCGCCGCCGAAGTTGAGGCCCGTCATAAGAGGCACTTCGAGCGCAGTGAATCCTTTTTGAGCTGCTTGCGAACCGAGGACCAGCGCGAATGGGATGAAGCCGAGCATGACAGGAAACGACGCCTGCAGGCCGCGCCAGCTTTGGTGCTGGGTGCGCTCCGGAACGGAGGCCTCCGCCACATCCAAGTTGCTCATCTCTTTCAATCCTTTTTCCCCGCGCCTGCCCATTCCGGGCAGCTCCGCCTACCGACGGCGGAGGCATCGGATTGTCATGGCAGGCTTTCCCAGGCGTCCGGCGTTCTGACCGCGGCTACGGCACGCGATCATCCATCTCGGGGTACAGCACAACACTTTCCTGTGCGGTCGGCTCGTTGCGCGCGCCGATGAAGACAGCCGGCCTCCTGCCTCGATTGACAGCGACGTGCAGCACGTTGGCTGGGATGTAGAGGTAATCGCCGGCATGCACGACATCCCGATACTGGAGTTCGTCCCCGCTCCGCATCTCCAACTCGTCTCCGCTCAACATGTAGAAGGCCGACTCATGGCGCTCATGGACATGGGCCTTGGTGCGCTGCCCGGGCGGGAGCGCGACAATACCCAACCACAAAGCCATTGCTCCAACCGTCTCCGAGCTTATTCCCGGCAGATAGTCCGATCCCTGCGCGGCCCGATAGGCCGCACCACCCTTGACGACCATAGCTTTGGTGCCGGCGGCCGCAGTCGTACCTGCTGCGGTCCGCTGTATCGACATCGTCATGTGGGCCTCCATTGTGCTAGTCTCGATCAACATGGCCAAGAGGATGGCGAGACGACCGGCCAAAGTCCTTAAAGGGGAGGCGAAAAGTTCCGAATTCTTCCGAATCCGGTGAAGGCGGCGTAACATCGCGCCGCTTCGCGTTCGGGCCGTTCTTGCTTGACATGCAGTACGGCACGCTCATGCGCGAGGGAAAGCCTGTCGCGATCGGTCACAAGGGCTGCTTGCTGCTTCACGCCTTGGTGCAGGCAGCTGGGCAGGTCTTGAGCAAGGCGGCGCTCATCGAGGCGGCCTGGCCCGATACCATTGTCGAGGAGAGCAACCTGTCGGTGCAGATTGCAGCACTGCGCAAGCTCCTCGGGCCACAACCGGACGGCAGCGCGTGGATCGTCACAGTCTCCCGCACTGGGTATCGTTTTGCCGGCCACGTGCGCGTGCTGGACGCCGCGGCCGGCAGCAACCCTTCCGCCCTCCAGCAGCCGGCCGCCTTTCCCGAAAGACCGTCCATTGCGGTCCTGCCATTTGCCAATGTCAGCGACGACAAGGAACAGGCGTACCTTGCCGACGGCATCACCGAGGACATCATCACCGCGCTGACGCGGTTCCGGTGGTTTCGGGTGATCGGGCGCAATTCCAGTTTCGTCTACAAGGACAAGTGCCTCGGCTCCAAACAGGTCGCCGGCGAGCTCGGCGTCCGTTACGTGCTCGAAGGAAGCGTGCGCCGATCCGGCTCGCATGTCCGGGTGTCGGTGCAACTGGTCGATGCGGCTTCCGCCAGCCAGATCTGGGCCGAACGATACGAGATGGAACTGGCGGAGGCATTTGCCGTTCAGGATGCCATTGCCGAACGCATCACCGGCGCGATCGAGCCCGAACTGCTCAAGACGGACTCGCTTCCGGCCGGTGCCCGCCACTCCGGTAATGTGACTGCCTGGGACGTGGTGCGGCAAGGTACCTGGCATTTCCACCACGTCGGCCAGAAAACGCATCTAAGAGCGCGGGAGCTGTTCCGCGAGGCGTGCAGGCTCGACCCCGACCTTGCGGAGGCCCATCTCTGGCTCGGCCGTGTGAGCGCCGGCATCATCGCCTATGGTTGGACCGACAGACCGTCGGAGGACATCAGGGAAGGTCTGGACGCCGCCTTGGTGGCGGTCCGGCTCGATGAGAAGAATCCCTATTCGCATTATGCGTTGGCCATCTGCAGCGCGTACGCCAACGCGCCCGAACAGGCCGTTCTCGCCGCAGAGAGGGCGGTCGAGATCAGCCCGAGCTTCGCCCTTGGCCACCTTGTCCTGGGGATGGGGCAGCTCTTCCGTGGGAGCGCATTCGAGGCGATAGCACCGCTCGAACGCGGCTTGATGTTAAACCCCTACGATCCGCAGAACTTCGTCTGGCTTAATCTGCTGGCACTCGCTTACCTGTTCAATGGCCGAGCAAATGAGGCGCTTGCGGCGGGAATCAAGGCCCGGAAGGTTCGCCCTTCCTGGCGGCCCATCCACGAAACGCTTGCCTGCTGCTATGTTTCGCTCGGGCGCTTGCCGGAAGCCCGATCATGCGTCGAGCAGATGCGCGACATGGATACTCCGTCAGGTGACGCCCTGGCACCGCTGAGACTCCGCAGCCCTCACTGGGCTGAGGAGATAGCGCTTCGGCTAAAGGAGGCAGGGCAGTCAGTATAAGGGCTTTTTAAAGGGCCCTCTGGCGTCGTAAGCCCATGGGTTCAAAAGAAAGGAAAGCTGGACTGTGTCGCCGTCGACGGTTAGCTCTACGTCAGGAGCGTTAGGCTCGGCGTTCCAGTCAGGGTTCAGGTGCCGGAAAGATAACTCGGTCATGCAGCCATTATCGCATGGCGAAAGGACAACTTTCCATCCAATCTCGGCATTTGCGGCAGCCAGCTGATTGAGCTTTATCCTAGACCGGCTTGGCCGGCTTGCGCATCGCCGAATAGGTGAGCAGCGTCGAGGCGAGATAGAGCAGCAGGAAGACGACATTGAGCGACAGCACCAGATCCGGCGTGTCCAGGATCGTGGTCAGCACATAGGTCAGCAGGACCGCCTTCAGCCCGGCAAGCAGGGCCAGGTTGATCGCCCGCACCAGTGTCTGGCCGCGCGCGAACAGGAGCTCGGCCTGGTATTCGATCAGATTGCGCAACCCAGGCACACAGATCCCCAGCGCCACCAGAGGGGCGGCCTCCGCGACATTCTTGCCCAGCGCGTTGGGGAAGAAATGCAGCACGATGGCAAGCGCCGCCAGCGCCAGCGTCGAGACCAGGAACACGCCGCCTTCTATGCCGCTCTTGACCGTCAGGCGCGACAGGAGTTCCGGCGCCCGCATCATGCGCTGTACCAGCATCATCGAGAAGGTGCGGATCGGGATCGCGGTCAGGTCGACCAGCCGCATAATGATGGCGTAGATGCCGGCGAGGTGCGGCCCGCCGATCGCCAGCACCAGGAGCTTGTCGAATTCCATCTGCAGGTAGAACATCATCTCTGCGCCGGCGACGTAGATGGAATCGGCGAGCCGCCTGATATAGAGCGCCAGCCGCAGCCGCAACCTCTGGCGCGGATAGAAAAATGCGAAGGCGAGCAGCAGCGAGGCGGCGTTGGCGCCGATATAATACCAGGACCAGACACCTATGGTCGGCTGCGACGCGAACATGAACAGCACGGCGCCGAGCGCCCGCAAGGCCGTCGCCAGGATCGTCAGCAGGGCGGCGCGGCCGAACTTGCCGAGCCCGTTGTTGACGATCAGCGCGACCTCGACCGGCCGCCACAACAGCGCCTCGGCAAACACGATCGCCGCAAAGACCGACAGCGGCACGGTGCTGGCAAAGAAGACCAGGTAGACGCCGTAAGAGGCGGCAGCCAGCAACGGCAGCGATATCACGCCAAGCAGCAGGAAGCCGGCCGTGAAGGTGCCGATCAGATTGGGGCGGATGGTAGCGGTTCGGTAAAGCGCCGAGATGAAACCGAAGGCCAGGACCCGTGACAGCATCACGCCGGCCGCCGAAGCGGTGGCGAACATGCCGAACTCGGCGATGGACAGCGTGTTGGCCAGCGCGATGAAATAGGCCAGCGAAAACACCAGCCGCCCGCCCGCGCCGCTGATCGCCGAAAGATAGTCGCGAACCAGCCCCCGTCGCTCGGCCACGAAAGCGCCGATCCGAGCGAGGGGCCGCCTTTGCGGGATGTCACCAGCCTGAGTCATGTGTCGGAGACAGCATAGGCTGGAAAGTTTAACGCGCGGTTCGGAAAGCTTTCGTTGCGTTCAAGTAAGACACAACCGATGAGGGAAATCCCGTCTTCAAGGCAGGGAAATTAACCTTTTGTTTCCTATGCTTGTTTAGCGTGGCTTAACGAATGGCTGACCGCGCGCGTCCAAGCCGCCAAGGGCAAGCTCCACTATAATGGTCGACAGGCAAAACCGTGAAGATTGGAGGCGCGAGCGGTCCTTGCTGGCGCTCGGCCGGGCGATGCGCGGCGAAGAAGAAGCTGAACCATCGCTGGTTTCGATCGGGGATCGGGCAGACCCATCATGGCGCGAAGATGCCGCGACGCGCCATCGTCTCGCGCGCCTGCGCCGCGAGGGGCGAGCGCATCCGGAACTCTCGGCAACCCCGGAGCCTTCGGCGATTCCGGAACGCCCGGTAACTCCGGAATTCTCGGCAAACGATGAAACAAGCCAGTTTCAAGCCGAGGATGCATCCGCTTCGGCCGCCCGGATATCGCCAGAGGCGGACGAGGCCGTTGAAGCGGACCGTGCGGAAGCCAGGCCGCGGGAGGAGCCGGTTTCTCCCGGTATTTCCGAGGAC
>NZ_RZSX01000258.1:0-7364 GCF_004023105.1 Mesorhizobium sp. M5C.F.Ca.IN.020.32.2.1
AGGTAGGGCACTTCCGGCAGCGTGAAGCCGCCGTCGGTGACGGAGGCATACATCACATCGGGACTGGTGATGTTCTTGTCGACGCTGATGCTCGGGCGGATGGGGGTGATCGCGCCGGTGGTGACGCCGTCGAGTTGCAGCGCCGACAAATCGAGCGTCTGGCTGCAGCCGGCGACGCCGAGCAGCGCCAGCGCACCCGCTCCGGACAACACTGCGCGGCGGGAGAGCTGGATTTCGGAAATTTCGATTTCGATTTCGTCGCCATTGTACGGCGGCGTCAGACCTTGCGGCAACTCACGCATCTACCCAAACCCTACGCTGTCGGCGGGAAACACGGTCCGGCCGGATAGAGTGCATTTTCACCAATCATGGTTGAAAAAGCGTGAAGACTTCTTACCCTGCCTTAACCTCCCGGCCGAGCCGTCGCGCCGCACATTTTCGATGCTGCCCCTTTACATCTTTGCCAGCCCAAGGATTTATCCTTTTCTTTGAGCTCAAGGAGACGAACATGTCCTTCGAAAACTGGGCCGCCTTTGCCGCCGCCTCGACGATCCTTCTTGTCATTCCCGGCCCGACCATCCTTCTGGTCGTGTCCTATGCTCTCGGCCAGGGCTGGCGCACCGCGCTGCCGATGGCGGTCGGCGTGGCGCTCGGCGACTTCACGGCGATGACGTTGTCGATGCTGGGCATCGGCGCGCTGTTGGCGGCGTCGGCCACCGTATTCATGCTGCTGAAGGTGATCGGCGCCGGTTATCTGATCTATCTCGGCGTAAAGCTGTTTCGCGCCGGTGGCACGCTCAAGGCCGAGCCGCGCCTCGACGCGGTGTCGTCGGCCAAGATGATGGCGCATGCCTGGCTGGTCACCGCGCTCAACCCGAAAAGCATCACCTTCTTCGTCGCCTTCCTGCCGCAGTTCCTCGACCGGCACGCCGACTTCTGGACGCAGATGCTGATCCTTGAAACGACCTTCCTGGCGCTCGCCTTCGCCAATGCCTTCGGCTACGCGTTGATCGCGGCAAGGGCGCGCAACGTCGTGCGTAATCCCCTGGCGATCCGCATCTTCAACCGCACCGGCGGCACGCTGCTGGTCGGCGCCGGCATCGCCACGGTGGCGATGCGCTCGGGCAATTGAGGACATGCCATGGCAGTCAGGGATGCATTCGGCCTGACATTTTCGGGTGCGACCGAGGCCGGGTTCTCGTCCTACAGCCAGGCTGTCCGCGAACTGCAATGCTTCATCGGCGATCCGGTCGGCTCGGTCGATCGCGCCATCGCCGAGGATCCCGGCTTCGTCATGGCGCATGTGTTCAAGGGCTATCTCTTCGGCCTCGCCACCGAGCGTGAGGCGACAGCCGTGGCCAGGACTTGCTATGAGGCGTCGCTGCCCCTTGCGGCGACGCCGCGTGAGCAGGCGCATGTCGCTGCGCTCGGCCGTCTTGCCGCAGGACGCTGGCATGAAGCCGCCCGTCTGCTCGAGGATATCGCCATCGAGTTTCCGCTCGATGCGCTGGCGCTGCAGACCGGGCACCAGATCGATTTCTTCACCGGCAATGCCCGCATGCTGCGCGACCGCATCGGCCGCGCGCTGCCGTCGTGGCAAAGCGGCATGCCGGGATACCACGCCATACTTGGCATGCAGGCGTTCGGGCTGGAGGAAATGGGCGACTATGCGCGCGCCGAAAAGCTTGGCCGCATGGCAGTCGACATCGAGCCGCGCGACGGCTGGGCACAGCACGCCGTCGCCCACGTCATGGAAACGCAGAGCCGGCAAAAGGACGGCATCGCTTGGATGCGAGCCAACCCCGAAGCTTGGACGAAGGAAAGCTTCCTACAAGTGCACAATTGGTGGCATCTGGCGCTGTTTCACTACGATCTCGGCGAGACCGAACAGGTGCTGGCGCTCTATGACGGGCCGATCTACGGCGAGCGCTCGACGCTGGCGCTCAACATGGTCGACGCTTCGGCGATCCTGTGGCGGCTGCATCTCGGCGGCGTCGATGTCGGCCCCCGCTGGGCGGCGCTCGCCGCCAACTGGACCAAAGCCAGCGCCGGCAACTATGCCTTCAACGATGCCCATGCGATGATGGCCTTCGTCGGCGCCGGCCAAGAAGCGCCGGTTCGCGCCTTGCTCGAGGCGCAGCGCGAGGCCATGCACGGCAACGACGACAACGCCGCCTTCACCCGCGATGTCGGCCATCCCTTGACGCTCGCCATCAAGGCATTCGGCGACGGCAATTATGCCGAGACGCTACGCCTGATCCGGCCAATCCGGGCGATCGCCCACCGGTTCGGGGGCAGCCACGCGCAACGCGACGTCATCGACCTGACGCTGATCGAAGCGGCGTTGCGTTCCGGCGATCATGCGCTGGCAACGGCGCTTGCCGCGGAACGCGCGCTGGCGCGGCCGGACAGTCTGCTGTCGGCGCTGTTCTCGCGGCGCGCGGCCGATTTGTCGGAGAATTGACCGGAGGCGGATCTTGTCTTAAAAACTGCGAAGTCAGATTTTTTCGAGATCCGAAAAAATTAATGGCAGTGGGAGGACACCATGTATCTCGGCCTCGATCTTGGCACGTCGGGCGTCAAGGCGCTTTTGATCGATGCCGGGCAGACTGTCATCGGCTCTGGCCATGCTTCACTAGACGTGTCGCGGCCGCATCCCGGCTGGTCCGAGCAGAACCCCGCCGACTGGATCCGCGCCTGCGAGGAAGCAATTGCCGAGCTCAACGCCTCGTATCCAGGACAACTCGCCGCCGTGAAGGGCATCGGCCTTTCCGGCCAGATGCACGGCGCCACCTTGCTCGACGCCGGCGACCAGGTGCTGCGCCCCTGCATCCTGTGGAACGACACGCGCAGCCATGCCGAGGCGGCCAAGCTCGACGCCGATCCGCGCTTTCGCAATCTGACCGGCAACATTGTCTTCCCCGGTTTCACCGCGCCAAAGCTGGTCTGGGTGAAAAACAACGAGCCGGATGTTTTCGCCAAAGTGTCAAAGGTCTTGCTGCCGAAGGATTTCCTGCGGCTCTGGCTCACCGGCGAACATATTTCGGAGATGTCGGACTCGGCAGGCACGTCCTGGCTCGATGTCGGCAAGCGAGGCTGGTCATCCGACCTGCTTTCCGCCACGTCGCTCGACGAGAAGCAGATGCCGTCACTGGTCGAAGGCACTGAGAAAGCCGGCGCCCTGCGCAGCGAACTGGCCTCGAAATGGGGAATGCAGGCCGGCATCCCGATCGCCGGCGGCGCCGGCGACAATGCGGCGTCGGCCTGCGGCATGGGCACGGTCGCAGCCGCCCAGGCCTTCGTCTCGCTTGGCACGTCAGGCGTGCTGTTTGCCGCCAACGCTGCCTATCTGCCAAACCCGGAAAGCGCGGTGCATACGTTCTGCCACGCGCTGCCCGACACCTGGCACCAGATGGGCGTCATCCTGTCGGCGACCGATTCGCTCAACTGGCTGTCGGAGATATCAGGGAAAGGCGCCGGCGAGCTGACCGCCGAACTCGGCGATACGCTGAAGGCGCCGACCGGCGTGTCCTTCCTGCCCTATCTCTCCGGCGAGCGTACGCCGCACAATGACTCGGCCATCCGCGGCGCGTTCACCGGGCTTGCGCATGAATCGAGCCGCGCTGTGCTGACCCAGGCGGTAGTCGAAGGTGTGGCTTTCGCCTTCCGCGACAGTCTCGAGGCCTTGGCCACGGCCGGCACGACGCTGACGCGGGTGACGGCGATCGGCGGCGGCTCGCGCTCGCGCTATTGGCTGAAGGCAATCGCCACCGCGCTCGGCCTGCCCGTCGACATCCCGGCCGATGGCGATTTCGGCGCTGCCTTCGGTGCGGCGCGACTCGGCATGATCGCGGCGACGGGCGCCGATCCGCTCAGAGTGTGCACGGCGCCGGCCACCGATGCCACTATCGAGCCGGTCGCCGCGCTAAGCAATGCCTATGCGGATGCCTATCAGCGCTACCGCTTGCTTTACCCAGCCATCAAGGCCGCCACAGCGTGAGTGGTTTCCCACCCCCGCCGAGGCCTGAGATGACCTCACTGTGCCGGAACCTTGTCGAGAAAGCCGGTGACGCTCTTCAGGCGGCCATTCTCGATGACGCCGATGTCGGTGCCTTCGATGACCGAATCCGTGCCTTCCGGCCCGAGATTCCACGAGAAGCGGATCGTGTCGCCAAATCCGTCCGGCTTGCCCTTCAGCGAAAACCGGAAGCCGGCAAAACGCTGCTGGACGCCTTCGATCAGTGCGTCGACGCCGTCATGGCCGTCGCCCTGCATGATCGGATCGCGGTAGCTGACGTCCTCGGTGAAGGCCGCCTTGAGCAAGGTTTGCCGGCGCACGGCGTCGCTCTCGTTCCAGGCAGTGATGTAGTTTTCGGCGATCGTGTTGAGGTCGGTCATGGTCTGTCTCCTTTGTTGAGGGGCTTTGACATGACCGTTTTCATCCAACGCCAATGCGAAACCAATTACGCCTGAGGTAATCAGGACAGAACCATGCGAGAGGACAGACAATCATGACCAGCGGCTTTTTCGGCGACATCCAGAAGATCAAATATGAGGGGCCAGATTCGACCAATCCGCTGGCCTACCGGTTCTACAATCCCGACGAAATTGTCGCCGGCAAGCGGCTGGAAGACCATCTGCGCTTTGCCGTCGCCTACTGGCATTCATTCGCCTGGCCGGGCGGCGATCCGTTCGGCGGCCAGACCTTTGAGCGGCCATGGTTCGCCAAGGCCGGCGGCACCGACACGATGGAGCTGGCCAAGCTCAAGGCCGATGTCGCCTTCGACATGTTTGCGCTGCTCGGTGCCCCCTACTTCTGCTTCCACGATGCCGATGTGCGGCCGGAAGGAAAAGATTTTTCCGAAAGTGCCGCGCGCCTCGATGAGATCGCCGATTACTTTGCGTCGAAGATGAAGCAGACTGGGGTCAAGCTGCTTTGGGGCACGGCCAACCTGTTCTCCAACCGCCGCTTCATGGCGGGTGCCGCCACCAATCCCGATCCGGATGTCTTTGCCTATGCGGCAGCGACGGTGAAACACTGCATCGATGTCACCAAGCGGCTGAACGGCGAGAACTATGTGCTGTGGGGCGGCCGCGAGGGCTATGAGACGCTCCTCAACACCGACCTTGCCCGCGAACAGGAACAGGCCGGCCGCTTCCTCAACCTGGTCGTCGATTACAAGCACCGCATCGGCTTCAAGGGCACCATTCTGATCGAGCCGAAGCCGCAGGAGCCGACAAAACACCAGTACGACTATGACGTCGCCACGGTCTACGGCTTCCTGAAACGCTTCGGGCTGGAGAAGGAGGTCAAGCTCAACATCGAGCAGGGCCATGCCATCCTGGCCGGCCATTCCTTCGAGCATGAACTGGCGTTGGCCAGTGCGCTCGGCATCTTCGGCTCGATCGACATGAACCGCAACGACTACCAGTCGGGCTGGGACACCGACCAGTTCCCCAACAATGTGCCGGAGATGGCGCTGGCCTATTACCAGGTCCTGCAGGCTGGCGGCTTCAAGTCCGGCGGCACCAATTTCGACGCCAAGTTGCGGCGCCAGTCGCTCGACCCGCAGGATCTGCTGATTGGCCATATCGGCGGCATGGATTGCTGTGCACGCGGCCTCAAGGCTGCGGCGCGCATGGTCGAGGACAAGGCGCTGTCGGGACCGCTGGCCGAGCGCTATGCCGGCTGGAACTCGGCTGAGGCCAAGGCGATGCTTGCCGGCAAGAGGACGCTGGAGGAGATCACCGAACGCGTCGTCAAGAACAAGATCGAGCCGCAGCCTCGATCCGGCCGCCAGGAACTGCTCGAGAATATCGTCAACCGGTATGTCTGAGGTGTCGCACCGGCGGGTCTCTTGACCGACCCGCCGTCCGGAACAGCTTTGCGCGGGGACGGAACTGACGACAAGGTTTTGCCTCGCACCGCCCCTCAATCGCCTCGCTCTTGCCTTCAAACAGCCGTCACGAATCTCGTATATGTGGTCCGTGGCGGGAACAGAAAGAAGGAGGCGAAACGATATGCAGCACGAACGCGAAATCGACGCCCTGCTCTCATCTGGCGAGGCCGGATCGATCATCGACCGGCTGATGGCGCTGCCGCATCCGAAGCACGGTGCGCGCAGTGCAAACGAATGGGATCGCGCGGTCGCCAGCCGCTTTGAGACCCATCTTGCGAGACAGATGCGCTCGCACATCGACGGCAAAAGCGACCGCCAGGACGCTGCCTAATCCCGACTATCCCTTACGCAGCCTGACCGGCGCTTCGCCGAAAGCTCTTGAAAACGCCCTGGAAAATGCCGCGGCGGACGAGAATCCTGTTCGCCCGGCAATATCGGCCATGGCCACCCGCGTGTCGATCACCAGCCGGCGCGCGGCACCCAGCCGCAGCCTGAGATAATAGGCGCCCGGCGTCTCGCCGATCGACTTGCGAAAGATGCTCTCCAGCGTTCGCGCCGTCACCCCGGCGCGCTTCGCCACCGCGGCAATGGTCAACGGCTGGTCGACATGGGCTTCCATCAGCCGGATGGCTTGCGCCAGCCTGGGATCGTAGCCGTCGAGTCGGCCGAGCGAGACAAGCGGCTGCGCGTCGGTCGCGGCGCGCGCCTGATCGTAGATGAAGACACTTGCCACATCGAGCGCGACAGCCATGCCGAGCCGCGTGCGGATCAGATGCAGCATCAGGTCGAAGGTCGGCGAAGCGCCGCCCGAGGTGAAGACCGGCCCGTCGATGACATAGCGGTCGGGGCGCACATCGACGCCTGGAAAGGCCGACGAAAAATCTTCCATGTCCTCCCAATGCGTGGTGGCGCTGCGTCCTTCCAGCAGGCCGGCGCGCGCCACCAGCCAGGTGCCGGCTTCGACACCGCCGCAGGCGCGTGCGGCGCGCGCCGACCGGCGCAGGCCGGCAAGCAGAGCCGATGTGGAATAGTTCTGCGTACCGAAACCGGCGACGACGACAAGCATATCGGTTATATCCGCCGCATCGAAGCGGCCACTGACCGCAACCGGCAGGCCGCATGTGGTGACCGGCGCTTCGCCGGTCACCGAAACCAGCCTGAAATCGAACAGCGTCTCGCCGGCAATACGGTTGGCGGCGCGCAGCGGATCGACCGCCGATGCCACGCACATGATCGACGACCCGGAAAATATCAGAAGCGTTACCTTGAGCGTCGAGCGTTCGGCGCGAAAGATCGAAGGCTTTTCGTTTTTCATCATGCGATCTTCGTAAAACGCAAAACAGTTTCCGGCAAGTCAGGCATTGTTGCCGTCTGTTCGATCAGGCCCATGTTTGATTGGGCCGTCTGCGCTGGTTGGGAGGAAAGTCCATGCCGCTAACGATGAACCGTGAGGTTTTCATTACC
>NZ_RZSX01000259.1:0-7350 GCF_004023105.1 Mesorhizobium sp. M5C.F.Ca.IN.020.32.2.1
GTCCGCCACATCCTGCTGGCTCCGCCGAGCTACTTCAAGAATGTCGGCGAGGACGGGTTGTTCGGATGGTTTTCCGCCGTCTTCGCCGCGCTCGGCCCGCTGGCTCGCGGGGTCCTGCTTTACAACATCCCCTCTGTCACCATGGTGCCGCTCCCGCTCAGCCTGATCGGTCGGCTGCGTGCCGCCTTTCCCGGCGTGGTCGCCGGTGTCAAAGATTCGGGTGGCGACTGGAGCTACAGCGAGGCGCTGCTAAGAGCCCATGGCGACCTGGTGATCCTGATCGGCGACGAGCGGCACCTGGCCAGAAGCGTGCGCCAGGGCGGGCATGGCGCCATCTCCGGCATGGCCAATTTCGTCACCGGCGAAATCCGCGCCATGGCAGAGGACGGGCGCGACGATGCTCGTGTCGAGAGGTTCGTGCTCGAACTGCTCAAATATCCGGTCATCCCGGCGGTGAAGGTCATGGTGGCGCGCAAAACCGGCGACGAGCGCTGGCTGGCGGTCCGTCCGCCGCTGGAGCCGATGGCTTCGCAAGGGCGGCAACAGCTTGCTGCCGCCTACGACAGGCTGTTTGCGACAGAGCCGGCCTGATTGGCAAAGGGAAGCGCTGAAATGGACGACAGCAGCGAACCGGCCACCCTCAGGGAAAAAGCTTATGCCAGCTTCACGCGGCATTTGCTGGCCCGCGATCTGCGGCCGGGACAGTTCGTGTCGCAGCGTGAGCTGGTTGCCTTTACGGGCCTGCCGCTTGGTGCCATCCGCGAGATCGTGCCGCGTCTCGAGGCCGAGGGACTTCTCATGACCATCCCGCAGCGCGGCATGCAGATCGCCCATATCGACATCAGCCTGATCCGCGAGGCCTTCCAGTTTCGCCTGTTCATGGAGCGCGAAGCGGTGGCGCTGTTCACCGTCAACGCCTCCGACGCCGAGCTCGCCCGCCTGCGGCACGAGCATGAGGACATGCTGGCTCAAGCGCTGTCGCAGGCGCCGACGCCGGAAATGGAAGCCAGGGCCCAGAACATCGATTGGGCCATGCACGACACCTTCATCGATGCGCTGGGCAACGAGATCATCGCCAAGGCGTATCTGATCAATTCGGTAAAGATCAGGCTAATCCACCAGGAGCGTTTCCGTATCGACGGGCGCGTCGTGCCGGTGATGCAGGAGCACCTGACGGTGATCGAAGCGCTCGAGAGCCGCGACCCGCAAAAGGCGGTCGAGGCGATCAGCCGGCATATCGACAACGCGCGCCGGTTGGCGCTCCAGATCTGAGGACGTATGGTTCGCGGCTGCCGCGACACTACCCACAACGACAGCAACCCAGGGAGGAAGAAATGTCGTCCAATCCGTTTAAGCCAACAAGAAGGCAAGTCCTTGCAGGAACCACGGCGCTCGCCGCAGCGGGCCTGGCCGGCCTTCGCCCGAGCTTTTCCGCCAGCGTCGACTGGAAGCGCTTTGCCGGCACGACGCTCGACGTGAATCTGGTGAAAAGCCCGCGCAGCGACACCATCCTGAAATATATCGCCGAATTCGAGGAGCTGACCGGCATCAAGGTCAATGCCGAGGCGACGCCAGAACAACAGCAGCGGCAGAAGACGGTCATCGAACTGAGCTCCGGCAAGCCGAGCTTCGACGTCGTTCATCTGAGCTATCACGTGCAGAAGCGCCAGTTCGAAAAGGGTGGCTGGCTGGCCGACATATCAGGCTATCTGGCCGATCCGACCCTGACCGATCCTGGGCTTGTCGAAAGCGATTTCGCCGAGGCCGGCATGCTTTTCGCCAAGGACAGCCAGGGCGTGCTGCGTTCGCTGCCCTTCTCGGTGGATTACTGGATCGTCTACTGGAACAAGGAGCTGTTCGAGGCCAAGGGCCTCAAATACCCTGAATCGTTCGACCAGCTGGTGGCCGCCGCCGAAGCGCTGACCGATCCATCCACCAACACTTTCGGTTTCGTCGCCCGCGGCCTCAAGAATGCCAACACGCCGGTGTGGACGTCGCTGATGCTCGGCTACGACATGACGCCGCTCGACGACAAGGGCAAGCTGCGCACCGAAACGCCCGAGGCGATCGAGGCCGCGGCCCTCTACCAGAGGCTGATGACCAAGTCGGCCCCTCCGGGCGTCACCGGCTTCAATTGGGCTGAAGCGCAGTCCGCCTTCCTGCAAGGCAAGATTGGCATGTGGTTCGATGGCGTGGGTTTTGCTCCGCCGATGGAGAATCCCGAAAAGTCGCGCGTGGTCGGCAAAGTCGGCTATGGCGTCATGCCCAAGGGGCCCAAGGCGCATGCCTCCGGGACGTTTGGCGACGGCCTCGGCGTGACCGCCTCCAGCGAAAAGAAGGAAGCTGCCTATCTCTTCTGTCAGTGGGCGGTTTCCCCGGGCATGGGCGCACGCCTGCTCCAGGCCGGCGCCGGCGTGCCGTTCCGCAAGTCGGTGCTGGAAGATCCGAAGGTGCGCGAAGGCGTCACCATGCCGGCAAGCTGGCTCGATGCAGTGGTCCAGTCCGGCAATATCAGCAGGCTGGCGCTGCCGGTGATCATCCCGGTCACCGAGTTCCGCGACATCTACGGCGTGGCGTTGACCAACATGATTGCCGGTGCCGATCCTGCCGAGGAGCTGAAGAAGGCCACCGCACAGTTCCAGCCGGTTCTCGACAGGAGCGAGCAGGGCTGATGTCGACCATCGCCCCTGAACGCACCGGGGTGACGACGGGTCGCACCGAGGTGACGACGGATCGCACCGGGGTAGCGACGCAGGCCATCGAGGAGAGCCAGTCGGTCCGGCTGGCTCCCAACTACTGGCCCTTTGTCGTCCCGGCGCTCGTCGTCGTTAGCGCCGTGATCGTGTTTCCCTGGGCGTTCACGCTCTGGATGAGCGTCAACAGCTGGACGCTTGGCCAGTCGCGGAGCTTTGCCGCGATGGAAAACTATCTCCGTCTGGCCAGCGACCCGCGATTCTGGGAATCCCTTGTTCATACGTTGACCTACACCTCGCTGTCGGTGGCAGCGCCGATGTTCTTGGGCACTGTCGCCGCCCTGATCTTCGACGCCAGGTTTCCGCTGCGCGGCCTGCTGCGCGGCGTCTTCGTCATGCCGATGATGGCAACGCCCGTTGCCGTGGCGCTGGTCTGGACCATGATGTTCCATCCCCAGCTCGGCGTGCTCAACTACCTTCTATCGCTGGTCGGCATCCCGGCGCAGGAATGGATATTCAACGCCAACACGGTCATCCCTTCGCTGGTCGCGGTCGAGACCTGGCAGTGGACGCCGCTGGTGATGCTGATCGTGCTGGGCGGGCTGGCGTCGGTGCCGCGCGAGCCGTTCGAGAGCGCCGAGATCGACGGTGCCAATGCCTGGCAGCAATTCCGCTACCTCACTTTGCCGATGATCGCGCCGTTCCTGATGATTGCGTTAATCATTCGCACCATCGATGCGCTGAAGAGCTTCGACATCATCTATGCGATGACCCAGGGCGGACCGGGCACGGCGTCGGAAACTATCAACATCTATCTCTACAACACCGCCTTCTCATACTACGACATCGGCTATGGCTCGGCCATGGCCGTGGTGTTCTTCATCGTCATCGTGGCGCTGTCCTTCATTCTCCTGATGCTGCGCCAGCGCTCGCAGTGGAACGATGCGGAGGGCAAATAGATGAGCTCACGTCTGCTCAACCAGATCGGCCTGTTTTTCGCGGCTCTGGTCATCGTCTCGCCGGCGATCCTGTTCTTCCTCTGGATGATCTCGCTGTCGCTGAAATTCGAGATCGACAACGGCGCCTATCCGCCGATCCTGATCCCTGAACGTTTCGCCTGGTCGAACTATGTAAAGGTGTTCGAGGAGAACAATTTCCTGCTCTATCTCTGGAATTCGGTTCTGGTGACGGGCACGGCGACATTGCTGGCGCTGCTGATCGGCGTACCGGCTGGCTATGGCATAGCGCGGCTCAAGGCTGAAAGATCGGCGATCGTCATCATGATCGCCCGCATGACGCCGGGGCTGTCCTATCTCATCCCGCTGTTTTTGCTGTTCCAATGGATCGGGATCCTCGGAACGCTCTGGCCGCAGATCATCATCCACCTGGTGGTGACGGTGCCGATCGTGGTCTGGGTGATGATCGGCTATTTCGAGACCACGCCGATGGAACTGGAAGAGGCGGCCAACATCGACGGCGCCAGCTCCTGGCAGGTATTTCGGCTGGTCGCCCTGCCCATCGCCAAGCCGGGCATCGTTGTCGCCTTCATCCTGTCCGTCATCTTTTCGTGGAACAATTTCGTCTTCGGCGTGGTGCTCGCCAGCCGCGAGACGCGCACGCTACCGGTCGCCGTCTACAACATGCTTTCCTATGAGCAGGTGAGCTGGGGGCCGCTTGCCGCCGCAGCACTGGTGGTTACGCTGCCGGTGCTGGTCCTGACCATGTTCGCGCAAAAGCAGATCGTCGCCGGGCTGACCGCCGGCGCGGTCAAGGGCGGCTGAAGCCGCATTCCAGCTCGACATCACTCTTCTCCCGGAGAAATCCAATGGCATCGGTAACCATCAACAACGTGCAGAAAGCTTTCGGAGCCACCAGGATCATTCACGACGTCAGCGTCGATATCGCCGACGGCGAGTTCGTCATCCTGGTCGGCCCGTCGGGATGCGGAAAGTCGACGCTGCTGCGCATGATCGCCGGACTTGAAACAATCTCCGGCGGCAAGATCGCCATCGGCGAGCGGATGGTCAACTGTCTGCGGGCGCGGGACCGCAACATCGCGATGGTGTTCCAGAATTACGCGCTCTATCCGCATATGACGGTGGCCGACAATATGGGCTTTGCCCTCAAGATCAAGAAAGCCGATCCGGCCGATACCGCCGGCCGCGTCAGGAATGCCGCCAATATCCTTGGCCTAGAAAAGCTGCTTGAGCGCTATCCGCGTCAGCTCTCCGGCGGCCAACGCCAGCGTGTCGCCATGGGCCGCGCCATCGTGCGCGACCCGCAGGTGTTCCTGTTCGACGAGCCGCTCTCCAATCTCGACGCCAAGCTGCGCGTCCAGATGCGCGGCGAGATCAAGGCGCTGCATCAGCGGCTGGGCACGACAACCATCTACGTCACGCATGACCAGATCGAAGCGATGACCATGGCCGACAAGATCGTCGTGCTGCATGACGGCCTGGTCGAGCAGATCGGCGCGCCGCTCGACCTCTACGACCAGCCGGCCAATCTCTTCGTTGCCGGCTTTATCGGCTCGCCCGCCATGAACTTCATTGCCGGCCGCATCGAGGAAGGCGTGTTCCGCAGCGCCGGCGGGCTGATCCTGCCGCTGCCGGAAGGTGCCCGCCCGGCTGACGCTGCAGGACGCGAACTTGTCTACGGCATCCGCCCCGAACATATCCGCGCAACCGCCCAAGGCATGCCAGGAACGGTGACGCTCCTGGAAGCCACGGGTTCGGAAATCTTCGCCAAGGTCGACTGCGCCGGCGAGGAAATTTCCTGCCTGTTCCGCGAGCGGCTGCCGCTCAAGCAAGGCGCGCAGGTGCGGATCGAAGTCGATCGCGCATGCGCCCACCTGTTCGACGCGAAAACCGGCCGGCGTGTGTGAGTGGCGCAGGCGCCCCGGTAATCAGCGTCAGCGAACCAACCCATTGGCCAGCAAGAAACATGTGATCGCTGGTTGCGGACACTGGTCCCAGCAGGAGAAGCCTGAGGAGGTCACCGCCCTCATGCTCGCTGGCTGAAGCGGCGGTTCCCCGCGTAGCGATCGAGCGGCTGGCTCGCGACGTGAGGATTTTGGCCGACATCAAGGGCGACTTCGCAACGGTTGCTCCTGGCGAAGGTTCGCAGCAGGCTATGATCCCCGTAAAATTACACAACGCGTCTTGCAGGATTGCCGTTCAGTACTGCCGGAACCGGTCTAGAAGACGAACGCTATCAGCAGCTTCGGCTCGATCACCGGCGCCCGCACGGCGCTCAACTGACCACGGTACTGGCGTTCGCCGGCGCCGATGGCAAATCCGCTGGTGACCGGAGTGTCGCCGTCGAGGTCGAGGCGCGCAAAAATGTCGGCAACGTTGAGGTCCAGCGCCAGCTTGAGGTCGTGACGCGCATCGTCGTTTGGTCCGGAAGGCAGTTGGCGCTTCACCAGTTGCTGGAACGGAACATTGAAAGTCAGGATCTTCTTCGATGACGTCAAGGCAAATGCAGGCGAGGGGCAGGCAACCAGTATGGCGTTGATCGTCCTTATTGACGCGAGCTTACTCAACGTCACGTTTTGCTCCGCCTGACCGCGTATGCAGGCTACCCGGATTGCCGATGTCAGGTTGCCGTTCTGTGCCTGAGTTCCGGCTATCTCATCGATCAGCATGCCGATCGTGCATTTCCGGCTCTCAGCCATCCGCTTCAGCGATATCCAAAAAGCCCGCTCCAAGCGGATCCCGCGGCGCATTCCGCCACGCGCCACAACTCGAAATTCCAGTGCAAAATCCTCGTTGGCGAGCGGCAGGAGTAGTGGACCAGGATTGGTGGGGGGAGAGGTGGCGCCAGCGCTCACTCAAAGCCTCCTGACGCGCCTTGTTGATCGGCTTCAAAAGTAAACTCAGGATCGTCTTGCGTCCCGTCTTGATGTCGACTGAGCAGATCATGCCGGGATGATGGAACAAGCCTTGCCATCCCGTTCGAGCGTCGATTTGTCTGTCGCGACACGTACTTGGTAAAAGGGCCCACCCGTTTTTTGATCGACCAGGCTGTCGTATTCATTTCTACCCCACCCACGATTGTGCCCTGTACGTTTTATCTGGCCAAGCCTTCTCACCGAGCTTTGACAGATTATCCGCCAAATTCCTGGAACATGTGAGGGTTTATTGATTCAGCGCCGGCTAAAAACAGGTAAGTTTCGGGAATGTAGCGAAAATGGCACATAGCGGGCGGCTCGCTACGGTTGTGGCAGGACGCCTGCGCCTATGATCAATGTTGCTTGCCGCGACTCACCGGGGCCGTGGCTCAGAAGCGCCTCTATTCGGAAGAGCGCGCCGTCCATTAAGCCTCGCGCAATCTTTGCAGCCTATTCTGCTTGGATTGTCGAGGGAACATGACGCGCAAGCCGCTACTGCTCTTTGCCTTTCCAGCTCTCATCCTTCTGATTCTGGCAGGGGAGCGAGCAGCGACGTTCCTGCTGGGAACCTATCCGGCCAGCCCCGTCATGTGGCGGATCTGGCTTGAACTACGCCCTTTGTCGACGATGTTCTGGCAGCAGGTCGACCTCTATCTGGGCGGTTCAATGGTCCTTGATGCCGCCATCGTGACCGCCGCGTCGATCGTCTGCTGGATGGCTTGCCGGACGAGAAAGTCGGCCGCGTTCTTCTTCCTTACCAACCAC
>NZ_RZSX01000025.1:0-16863 GCF_004023105.1 Mesorhizobium sp. M5C.F.Ca.IN.020.32.2.1
GAACTTCATCGACCCCGAGCACATCGAGAAGATCGTCAGCGCCTATGACACGTTCGCCGACGTGCCCGGCTTCGTGGCCGTGGTCGACAACAAGGCGATCGTCGAGGACGAGGCCGGCAACCTGAACATCCGTCGCTATGCCGACAGCAGCCCGCCGCCCGAGCCCCACGATGTGCGCGCCCACCTTCACGGTGGCGTGCCCAAGCGCGAGATCGAGACTGTCCGCTCGCAGGCGCTGGCGCAGGGCTTCGACGTGGACAAGCCTTTCGCCGGCCGCGGTGCCGACTACGATGAGTTCGCCGAGGTCATTGCGAAACGGGCCGATATCCGCACGCTCGTCGAGGACGATGCGGGTGTCGCGACCCGGCGGGACGAGATGGTCGCCGCTTTCGATGCTTGGTGGTCGTCGGCGCGATCCGGGCTGGCGGACTTGCCCGAGAGCAAGCGCCTCATGCCACTGCGGCGCGATCTGCTCGACAGCTTCGAGCCCGCGATGTTGCCGGTCGGCTGCCTCGACCGCTATGCGCTCATGGGCTCCATCGCGGGCTGGTGGGACGAAATCCGCTACGAGCTACGTGTCATCATCGAGAACGGTTTCGCCGAGTTGGTCGACGGCTGGGTCGAGACGCTCCGCTCGGCGCTCGAGGACGAAGACGCGGACGACGACGAGGACAGCGACACGAAAAAGACCGTGAAGGTGACGCTGGAGGAGTTGCTTGCCCATCCCTTCGTGCGCCATCGCATGGCCGACTACGTCGCCGAACTGTCCGCCGCGCAGGCCGAGGTAGAGCGGATCAAAGCCGAGAAGGAAGCTTGGGAAACCGGCGATGGTGTCGAGGGCGCCGAGGACTGGCTGGATGGGGCCGAGGAAGGCAGCAACCTTGCCAAGGAGCTAGAGAATCGCCGCAAGGAACTGCGCGCCGAAATGAAGGACGACGACAAGCGTCGGAAAGAGTTGGTCAAGACTACGCCGGCCGGCAAGCCGTCCAAGAGCTCCATCGACTGGATGCGCGCGCAGGGCATGGACGTGCGTGAGTTCGTGGCCGAGCTTGCCGAGCTTGAACGCCGGCTCGCGCCGCTGGTCGAGGAGGCGGAGACCATCGACGCCATGCTCGCCCCCTATGAGGCGATTAAGGAGCAGCTGAAGGCCGCGCGCGCCACACTGCGCCGGCTTAAGGCGGCTTTTGTCGAGCGGCTGACCGCGGCCCGGGCCGAACTGGACGATGATGATTGCCGCGAACTGGTGCTCGACATCGACCGCGAGCGGCTGTTTGACCGGTTGGAACGCGCCCGTGTACGTCGGTTCGGCGCGCTGGTGGCCGCCGTAGAGCGCCTTTGGGACAAGTATCGTGTCAGCCTCAAGACCGTTGAAGGGCAGCGATCTGACGCGACAGGGCGGCTCGGCGCATACCTGAAGGAGCTCAGGTATGCCTGAAGCTCGCACCACGACACCACTTAGCCAATACTGTGATGCCAACACGCAGAGCCTTGGTCGGGAGACGCCGAGCGATTTCCGGTTTCGATACGTCGACCTGAGCAGCGTCAATCTGGGCAAGATCGACTGGCAGAAGACCCGAGCACTCACTTACGCGAGCAGCCCCAGCCGCGCGCGCCGGGTTGTAAAGCCTGGCGACGTGCTTTTCTCGACCGTCCGGCCAGGCTTGATGGGCCACGCGATGGTACGCGCTCCGTCCGACCTTCCATTGATTGGATCCACTGGATTCGCCGTGCTTTCGCCGAAGGAAGGCGCTGACGGACGCTTTCTTTTCCACTCGCTGTTTCTCGACGAGTTCAAGCGGCAGCTGGCGCAGTTTGAAGTCGGCTCGAATTATCCGGCCATCAACGAGTCAGACCTGCTCCGGGTGAAACTGGGAGCCGTCGACGGGTCGAGCCAGAGCCTGATCGCCGACATCCTCGACGCCATCGACGATGCGATCCTCGAAACCGATGCGGTGATCGAGAAGCTGCGCACCATCCACGTCGGCATCGTCGACGACCTGCTTACGCATGGTCTGGCAGACGATGGCTCACCCCGGGAACCTTCCAGCCTTGCGGAGACGAAGGTCGGCCCCCGGCCCGCAACATGGACGGTTGCGAACCTGGGGCACTTCGTCGTCGGAGCCGAGTACGGGACCAACCTGTCCTTGGACGATAGCAGCGCGGGAATTCCCGTCCTTCGTATGAACAACATCCAGGACGGCGAGTTCGACCTGTCCAACATGAAGTTTGCGCCCGCCCGTGCCGTCGAGCGCTTCCGGCTCCAGCGCAACGATGTCCTGTTCAACCGCACGAACAGCTGGGAGCATGTGGGCAAGGCAGCCATCTGGCGAAGGGACGAACCCGGTCCGGCCTTCGCATCCTACCTGGTGCGGCTTCACTGCGGCGATGAACTGCTGCCGGAGTTCCTTCATCTCTGGCTGAATTGGGCGCCGGTCCAGCGCGCCATCCGGCAGTTCGCCACACCCGGGGTGCAGCAGGTGAACATCAATCCCACTAACCTTCGGCGCGCGCTGATCGCCGTGCCGGACGGGCTGGACGAACAGCGGGCTATCATCGAACGCGTGAACGGCGTCGCTGCGGCCATCGAGGACCATCGCCGCGAGCGCGCCAAGCTGTCGTCGCTCCGCGAGGGTCTTCGCGACGACCTTCTAACCGGCCGCAAGCCCGTCGTGGCCATTCGGGAGGCTGCCGAATGAGCCAGCAGGACCGCCTGGACGAGTTGAACGTCGTGGAGCGCCCGCTCTTGCGCCAGCTGGACGCCATGGGTTGGACTCACGTCGAGGGCGCCGACGAAGACCCGAGCACCGGCCGCAAGGACTATCACCTGCTCGGCCGCGCCGACTTTCAGCAGACATTGTTGCGTGACCGGCTCGAGGCCGCGCTGCGCCGGTTGAACCGAAACGAAGATGGCTCCGAATGGCTGGACGACCGCCGCATCAACCAGGCGATCTCGCAGCTCGAACGGCCGACCGCGCGGGACTTCATCGCGATCAACGAGGAGCTGCACGACAAGATCGTGCGCGGCGTAACCGTGTCGGGGCCCGATGGCGAGCATGAGCGCCGCGTGCGCTTCATCGACTTCGAGCCGGGCGATCCGAACGAGTTCATCGCGGTCAACCAGTTCCGAGTGGACCCGCCGGGCGCCGTTGGCGACCGCGGATTTATCGTGCCGGACGTCGTGCTGTTCGTGAACGGCCTGCCGCTGGTGGTGATCGAGGCGAAGAGTCCCGCCGTCACCGATCCCATCGCCACCGCGATCGACCAGATGCGCCGCTACGCCAACCGCCGCGTGCCCGAGAAGAACGAGGGCGCCGAGCGGCTGTTCTGGACGAATCATCTCCTGGTCGCGACCGACTACTACGACGCCCGCGTCGGCTCGGTCACCGCACGGCCCGACGACTTCCTGCCGTGGCGCTCGGTCAAGCCGGTCGGCATCGAGCACACGCGCGCCGCCAGCGAGGAGGTCTGCGGCGAGATCGGCAAGGCCCCTGGCACCGAGCTGGTGCAGCAGGAAGTTCTCGCCGCGGGTCTCTTGCGGCCGGCATACCTCCTCGATGCGCTGCGCTCCTTCACCGTGTACATGACGACGGACGAGGGAGTGCGGATCAAGATCGTGCCGCGCTACCAGCAGTTCCGTTCGGTGCACATCGCGCTGCAGCGCCTGCGCGAGGGCAAGACCCGCCGCGAAGATGGCATGACGGATCGCCGTGGCGGCATCATCTGGCACACTCAGGGCTCGGGGAAGAGCCTGACCATGGTGTTCCTGGTCAAGAAACTGCGCACCATTCCCGAGCTTCGCCGGTTCAAGGTGGTCGTGGTCACCGACCGGACCGACCTCGAGGACCAGCTGTCGAAGACGGCGAAGCTGGCCGGGCAAGTCATGCGGGTCGCGCGAAATGCCGATGGCGCGAAAGCCCATCTGGGCCGCCAGGAGCCCGACCTCGTGTTCGTGATGATCCAGAAGCTGCAGGAACGGAACGGCGGCGGTGACGAGCAGGAAATCGTGTTCGCAGCCGAGCACGAGGACCTTCCTGCGGCGAAGACCGACGAGCTGCGTTCGGGCAAGCTGGTCGCAAGGATCGGCGAGCGACAAGCCTTCCCTGTCCTGAACGAAAGCGAGGACGTCCTCGTCCTGATCGACGAGGCGCACCGCTCGCACACCAGCGGGCTTCACCAGAACCTTCTCGACGCGCTGCCGAATGCCGCGCGGATTGGGTTCACCGGAACGCCCATCGAGGAGAAGAACAAGAAGAAGACGAGGGAGATCTTCGGCACATACATCGACCGCTATCTGCTCCGCGATGCCGAGGCGGACGGCGCCATCGTGAAGATCCTTTACGAAGGACGGGAGCTGAAGGCCGATGTCACCGACAAGGGCACGCTGGACGGGCTGTTCGATGCCACCTTCGCCGGGAAATCATCCGAAGAACGGGAGGCGATCAAGGACCGCTATGCGACGCGCGCGCGTGTTCTCAATGCCGCCGATCCGCTGAAGGCCAAGGCCATCGATGTGCTTCGGCACTACATCGTCAACATCCTTCCGAACGACCTGAAGGCGCAGCTCGTCGGCTCCAGCAGGGAACTGGCGGTCCAGTATGTCGATGCGTTGAACGACGCCCGCGACGAAATCGTTGCCGCCGTCGAAGGCGCTGCGGACATAATAAAGGACATCGCCCCCGAAGACGCTCAGGACGCCGGTGGCGACGTGGCGTTTCTTGCCGCCGCGCTGCCTTACCTCGACGCGATCAAGGGCCTCGAGTTCGCGGCGGTCATCTCTGTGGATCACAACGACCTGCCTCACCTGAAAGCCTGGGGCGGCGCTGCGGAGACGAAGCAGCGGATCGAGCGGTTCAAGAAGCCCCTATCTCAGGATGCCCTCGCGATCCTGGTGGTGAAGAGCAAGCTTCTTACCGGCTTCGACGCCAAGGTCGAACAGGCGATGTATCTCGACCGTGCTATCTCAGGCGCCGAACTGCTGCAGGCCATAGCCCGCACCAACCGCACGGCTGGCGAAGCCAAGCGCTTCGGTATCGTTGTGGACTACTACGGCGTTGGGAAGAACCTGGCAGACGCGCTGGCGATCTATGACGCTGAGGATCAGAGAGATCTGACCGGCGGCATCGGCAAGCCCGATGAGCTCCTACCCGAGCTGCGGCAAGCGCGTGACGCAGTGGTCAAGCACTTCGCCGATGTCGGCCTAAGCCTCGGATCTGATCTGCAAGCGTACGTCGACGCGTGTGTCGGAAAGCTCAAGGATCAGAAGTTTCGGGCGGAGTTCCTGGTGCTCGTGAAAAGGCTCATTGGCCTGTTCGACACGCTCATGCCCCGCCCAGAGGCAAGGCCATTCACCAAAGACGTGAAGATCTACGCCTTCATCGCAAAGGCTGCCGCGAACCTCTACCGGGATCGGTCCCTCGATGTGCGTGGCGTCGCTCACAAGGTACAGGGCATGCTCGACGCCTTCATTCAGGCGCATGGCATCGACCCCAAGATCCCGCCCATCGAAATCTTGGATCCCGACTTCGCTGCAGAGGTGTCCCGTAGGAAGACTGATCGCGCGAAGGCGGCTGAGATGGAGAACGCTCTCCGCCACCACATTTCGATTTCTTTCGAGAAGGACCCGGCCAAGTTCAAGAGCCTGAGCGAGCGGCTCGAAGGCATATTGACCAGTCATCAAGAAGACTGGAACGAGATCGCGAAGCAGCTTCAGAAGCTCATCGATGAAGCGTTGGCGGCTTCATCCAAGTCGTCAGTGTATCACGGACTCGACCCGCATACCGAGGGGCCGATCTTCGGCATCCTCCGAATGCGATACGGGAGCGCTGACAGGGACACCGACCTCGCGGAACTGGCTGCGGAGATCGTGCGACACCTGCGGCAGGAGACCGCCGTAGCGGGATTCTGGGACAATTCAGTCGGGCAAGAGGAAGCAAGACGGTGGGTTTTCCGTCAGCTCGACAGCAGCAACATGTTCCAATTCGCCGAACTGGATGCGATTGCCGCTGATTGCATGGGGGTTGCGCGGGCAAACCGCGCAGCATTTGCCTCATGAACGAGACCATCCGTGTCGAGGACCTCACCTTTCAAGTCAAGCGCAGCGAACGCCGGAAGACTATTGGCCTAACGGTGGAGCGCGATGCATCACTTGTGGCTCACCTCCCAAAGGATGCCGATATCGGCCAGGCCAACGAACTGATCAGGACAAAGCTGGTCTGGGTTCACCAGAAGCTCGCGGCCCATAAAGACACCCGTCGCGAGAATGTATTCCGTCGTCCGGAATTCGTCGATGGCGAGGGGTTCTACTTCCTCGGCAAGCACTATCGACTGAAGCTGGTAGATGTTGATCCCGCCGGGCCGCCCACCCCCACGGTTCGCTTCGACGGCGATCGCTTGTTGTTCCGACGAGAACAGGTGGCAGCGGGCGAGAAGCGCATAGCCGAGCACTACACGCGGGCGGCTCACCCTTACTTGAATGACGCTGTGCATAGGTGGAAGAAGATCGTAGGGGTTGAGCCTGCAAGATACGTACAGGTTATGGACTTGGGTTTCAGGTGGGCTTCTTGCAGCTCCGAAGGAACGCTGAACTTCCATTGGCGGATCATGCAGCTACCGCCGCAGGTGATTGACTACGTTGCTGTGCATGAATTGACCCACCTCAAAGTTCCCGATCATTCGCCAGCGTTTTGGCAAGAAGTGAGCCGTGTGCTTCCGAACTACGAAACGCATCGGAAATGGCTGCGCGACAAGGGTGGAGAACTTTAGGGGGAGGTTGAAATGGATACTGGCATAAGCGCGCGCGAATTGGCGGCACTCTTCCACTTTGTTCACGACAAGTGTGAGCGACGGCTTCGGGCCTTTGGAACGCATCGGCGCGACTCCGCTGAGCATCTCGAGGCGGCATAGGCGAGGCCGTACAAAGCCGAGATCACACAGATGCCCACCCACATCACTGCTCGCCTCGCTTGGCACACGGACGGATGGAACGGCGCGATCTGCAACGCGCCGGAGAAGAACACCTATTGCGTCGGGTGCAAGTCCTTCCCCGGCGATGTCATCGCGCGGGAGCGCGATCTCGAGGCGGAAAAGCGCCTGGCTGGGTGCTCGGGCGCCAAGCTGGAGGGCTATGTGCCGCCGTGCAGCTACAGTTACAACGCCTTTGGCCGGGCTGAAGCGCCAAGCGCGTCCAACCCACCCGACTTCTTCTTCGGCGGCGCGCATCGGCACGAATGGACGCTGCCCCCCGCGACAGTGAGCGTGTGGCCCTATGAGGCGATGTACGCGGAAGAGGTGAAGGCGGAGGGTTATCTCGACAACAGCAAGCGCCGGGCGCTCACGCTGGAGTTCTTTCAGCCCATTGAGAAGGACTGCGGCACCAATCTCATCTTCTACTATGCGAACTATTCCAACCCGCTCTCCGAGGAGGAGGCACCGCGCTACGTCCTAGTTGGAGTGTCGCGCATCGTGAAGGTCGGCAAGGAGCTCTTCTACGAGAACGTCTCGGAGGAAATTGCGAAACGCTACGCCGGCGGCATGATCTGGGCGCGCGACATAAGCGCGGCCTATCCCGATGAAGGCGTGCGGCTGCCCTACCACCGCTACCTTGACGAACCCGACCGTCTCGCGGAGATCGCGCTCTTTCCCGAGAATCCACTCATCTGCAAGTACGGCTCCAAGCACCTTACCGACGACGAGGCCATCGGCCTCCTGGAGCAGTTCCTCGCGAAGGTCCGGTTTCTGCGCGACATCGGGGACGAAAGCGAGAACTGGGACGTCCGCGAGGCCTGGCTCCTCACAACGATCAGCGAGCTCTGGCGCCATCGGGGTCTCTATCCCGGCCTCCTCAAGGCGCTGAAGGTAGCCGGGGCGACCCCGCTCATCGATGGCGTGAAGCAGCTTGCCATTCAGGAGGGACAGGAGCGGGCGCGCGCCGCCGCCTTCGAATTTCTGGAAACTGGAAAGGACAGCGTCCTTACCGCCAGCCTCGACGCAGCGGAGCGGAAGAAGATTGCGCGGAACTGGATGCTGCTGGAGGATGGCCCCCGCCTTCTCTTGCGCGATGTGCTGCCGCGCCTGGATTTGACACTGGACGTGATGGGCGCCGTTGCCTCGGAACAGCGTGGCGATTCCGGCATCGCTGCATCCGCCGAGGAAATCGTGGCGAATCCATACCTGATTGCCGAAATGTATTGCGGGACTGACGCCAGCGACCGCGTACCGTGGAGTGCAATCGACCGCGGCGTGTTGCCGTCGCCGGAGCTTGGCGGAAAGCCCCTTGCCGATGTTGAGCTCAACGACGAGCGCCGCTTTCGCGCACTCTGCGTGGAACATTTGCGCCGCGAACCGAAGCACAGCTTTCGCTTCGCCAAGGATCTGCTGGTCGAGATCGCGCAGCGCATGGACCGGCTGCCCGCCTGGAAACAGGCGGCGTTCAGCGAGCGCTATTTCACGGTAGACGCCGATTTTCTTTCGGGCGCGCTCGCTTTGCGGCCAACGGACCTCGGTCTCGCCGTCTATCTCAAATCCGTGTTCGAGGATGAGCGCCTCCTTGAAGCCACGTTGAACGAACTGGTGTCGCGGCCCGAGATCGACTTGCGCCGCCCCGTCACGGCGGCGGACTGGTCGTCATGGGTGTTCAAGTCCGACAGCCCGCTCGCGACAAGGGCGAGCGCCGACTACGCAGAGGCAACCCGCGAGCAGGCAAAGGTCTGCGAGCGTCTGTTCCGCCTCCCACTTTCCGTCGTTACCGGGCCGGCCGGCACCGGGAAGACCACTGTCATCGAATCGCTCATCCGCGGGGTACGCCGCGCCGAAGGCGAGGGCGCGGCGGTGCTGGTACTGGCGCCGACCGGTAAGGCCGCAGACCGTGCAAGGGAGGTCTTTGAGAAGGCGTCGCTCCAGCGCGTCGAGACAGTGACCGTCCATTCCTTTCTTGCCGCCAACGGCTGGCTCAATGACAACCTGACCTTCAAACGCCGCGGCGGCAAGAAAGCGGCCGTCGGGACACTCCTTCTCGATGAAGCCTCGATGCTCGACCTCGAGCTGGCGGCGGCGCTGTTTCGCGCAGTTGATTGGCAGCATATCCGACGGCTGATCCTGGTCGGTGATCCGGGCCAGTTGCCACCCATTGGGCGCGGGCGCGTCTTTGCGGACGTGATCCGGTGGATGTCGGCCGCGCATCCCATCAATCTTGGGCGCCTAGGTCGGAACCTCCGGCAATTGTTGAACAAGGTTCGAGGCGATGGAACGGCCATCGTCGCGCTTTCGGAGCTCTTCATCGTCGATGATGAGGACAAGAGCGTCGATGGCGCGGACAGTTCGACACGCCCCGATCAGGAAGCGCTCATTGCACGGATTCATGCCGGCGGGGCGGTCGATCGCGACCTCGACGTGATCTATTGGGACGAGCCCGAGCAGCTCGCCGAGATCCTGATCTCAGCCATGGAATCGGGGATGACGAAGGGCGCGGGTCCCGGCCAGCAGCAGCCCTATCAGATCTGGCGTGAGGCCCTCGGCGACGATCCGACCGCGTTCCAGATTTTGACGCCGCATCGCGGTGAGCTGCACGGCGTGGAAGCACTCAACGAAGTGTGCCAAAGCCGCATTTCGAATTTTATCATCGAGCGGATCGGCACGGTCGACGGAATCACCCTCTCCGACAAGGTCATTCAAGTTCGCAATCGGCCGAAGTCGGACCCAATCTGGGGCTACGAAGCGGCGACGCGAAAGAAGCTGAAGGTCGAGGTCTTTAACGGCGAGATCGGCACCGTCCAGACGTTCGGCTTCGACAGCAAGGTTTGGACCACGGTAAAAACCGGTTACGGACCTCGGCTACGGCGCTTCGCCGTGCAGTTTACACGGAAGCCGGGCATCACCGTCGGCTACGGAAAGGATGTTCCCCACGACAAGAGCTACAAGCTGACCGAAAGCGTCGAGGAAAATCTGGAGCTTGCCTACGCTGTCTCCATTCACAAGGCGCAAGGCAGCGAGTTCGCGCATACCTTCGTCATCATTCCATCCAGCGCCAAACGCGCGGTCTCAGCCGAGCTCGTCTATACGGCGCTAACACGGGCGAGCCGCCACTGCACGCTGCTCTTGCAGCGGGATGTCGCGAGCCTCTTGGATGCGCGCCGCCGCGAGAACACGCAGACCCCGCAAATCAATTCATACCTCTTCACGCTTCATGTCGCGAAGGAGCCGCTTGCCAATCGCCGCGGCTGGTACGAGGCGGGGAAGATTCACGAGGCCCTGAGCGGTGACATGCTCCGGTCCAAGTCGGAGGTGATCATCGCCAACATGCTCCATGAGCGGAGTATCCCGTTCCGCTATGAGCAGCCCCTGTTTGCGGGCGACGGGACGATAAGGCTTCCTGACTTTACGATTACTTGGGCAGGCAAGACTTACTATTGGGAGCATCTCGGCCGGCTCGACCTCACCGACTATGCGGAAGAGTGGAAGCAGAAGCGCGCCTGGTACGAACGCTGGTTCCCCGGCCAGCTCGTGACGACGGAAGAGGGGCCAACGCTAAGCAGCGCAGCCGCCGAACTCATAGCGAATATCACTGCAACGACCAGGCCAACCGATGCCTGAGTTTCGCGTCTCCCCGATCTCGATCGTCAATCAGATCAAGAGCAACCTGCAGGATCGCTACGGGTCCGGATATCCGATCCTGAAAGAGTTGCTCCAGAATGCCGATGATTCGGAGGCCCAGCGCTTCCATCTGAACGCGCTTCCCGGTTGGCCCAGCGCAGCGAATCCGCTTCTGCGATGGCCCGGACTCCTTGTGGTGAATGACGGGAAGTTTCGACCCGAGGACGAGCTGGGCATCACGTCGTTCGGCGAGAGCAGCAAAGCGACCGATAACGGCGCCATTGGAAAGTTCGGCTTCGGGCAGAAGGCGGTTTTCCACCTCTGCGATGCCTTTGTCGTTCATGCCCATCGGGATGCCGCGCCCTTTAGCACCGTCGTCAATCCCTTCCTGGGCGTCGACATCGACGGCAATGTTAGCAGCGAATGGGAACCCTCGAATGGTGAAGGCCTCGCTGAGGCGGACCTGAAGCTTCTCAGCGATGCCGTCCCGAGTGACTTTCCGGAGCGTTGGCTCGCGCTGTGGCTGCCGTTCCGCCGGCGCGAGTTGCAGCCGGCGCCTGGCGTATGCTTCTCGAGCAATTTCCCCTCGGCGTCAGCGACAATTGCGGCGTTGGTCAAACCGACGGACCTACGCCTAGTTCTGACCGGGCTTCGTCATCTCACCTCGATCGACGTCCGGGAACAAGGAAGCGTTCGGTGCTCGATTACGGTCGACACTGCGCGTGGGCGATTGGTCGGGCCAGTGAAGTGGACAAACGGCATCCGATCATTTGGAGGTGAGGCTCGCGCACTTCCCGACCGGGAGGCCGCGCCATTCGTCGGTCGCGAAGCGACGCTTCCCGTGGAACGCCTCGCGCTCCTGCAGCGCGATGCCCATTGGCCGACGACGATTGACGTGCGAAGCCCCCAACCCAAACCTGAGAAAGGGGAGCCGCACGGAGCGGCCACGCTGATCCGTGCTTCACAAGACAGGCCCGCGGAGCTGCGAATTTCCTGGGCTGTCTTCTTACCCGTCTCGGATGAGGCCGATATCCGTATTCCGCTCGGTGAGGGTCGGCTCGGCCAATGGCGTATGCTGCTGCATGGCTATTTCTTCTTGGACACGGGCCGGCGCGAGATTGAAGGGCTGAAAATACCAGCGGCCCCCGATCATCCGGTTGACGCTGCCGCGCTCCGCCGCACCTGGAATGCCGAGCTTCGTGATTCAGTCGTCCTGCCGCTCGTTCCCGCGGTGCTGCGCGATGCGCTCGAATCGAAGATTGCCACGTCAGTCGAACTCCGTGACCTGGTGCGCTCGCTCGCGAGCAGCACTTGGTTTCAGAGCCACCGGCGTGCCATCTGCCGCGAAAATGCCCTGTGCCGCGTGCTCTCCGAGTCCGGTGGGATGGCATGGCGGCTCGCATCGAGCGGGGCCATCATTCGGCCGCTGCCGGGAGCGGTAGAGGACGCACCGAAAAGGATCGGCGAACTCTTCCCGGCGATCCATTCATGGGCGACGGCCGAAGACGTGCTCCTTGCCGTCGATCGGAATGCGGTACTCGCACCGCAGCCGGTGGATTGGACCCCGGACAATCTCGGCGCGCTCTTCGCGACGCTTTCGCCGCGGGCCTTTCAATCCGGCGCTCTTGCGCCCCTTCTCCTGGATTTCCTCGCCCTCGTGGAGCGAAGCGAAACGCAACTCCGCGCGCTGGGCCCTGGTCTTGTTTCTGCCTTGCGGAACGCGATGTCGGACACGGTGCCGTTGGCCTCCGCAGACCAAGTCAGGGCGATTTTGAGCTATGTTCCCCGCGGTATCCTCTTCCCATTGCCGGTAGCCGTGGAGCACCGGCAGGTGCTTCGGGCCTTGGCGACCGCGCCAACGACCATCCTGCCGGTCCGCGCCGGTTGGTCGGACGACCATGTATCTCAGCTGCAGCTTTCCGATTCCGATCTGAAGCTGTTGTTGGAAGCACTCGAGCCGCATGTCGGAGGTGATCTAGCCGACCAGGCCGCGCCCGCCGCATTGGCGTTTCTGATGCGCGCTAGTCACGACATCTCGCGCCTCGCCCGCGACCCGGACTTTGCCTCCATACAAGTGCTTCGGGCGCGGGATGTGCGCCGTAGCGCTATCGCACCTCTGTCGCTTCAAGTCTTGGTCGCGAGATCCGAGGCTGGGCTGCTCTTCGGCGCCTCTCCGGAGGCGAACCGGTTGTTGCCACTGGTGGCGCAGGCCCTGCCGGATACCGACCCCTTGATTCTCGAAGGAAAGACGGCGGACTTCATTCGCGAAGCCGGCGGCGGGTCGCTCGCGCTCCAAGTCGCCAACAAACCCTCTGTGTTCGCGCTCATCGATCGCAGCGCTCAATTCGGCGCGGACGAATCGCGGGCGCGGCTGCTTGACCGCCTTCAGCCGACCGACGACGACGACCGCGCCGCGCTACGACGCCTGTGCGCCGGGGCGCATGAGGCCGGCGACGCCAAGGCTGACATCTGGGCGTTGGACGGCGCCCCCGCCGGAATCGAAAGGGTGGTGACGAGCCTCTTGCGGGAGAGCGCGAGCGATTTTCTTGTTCCGTCCTGTATCGGGGCTGAATTGAGACCCAGGCTGCGTAGCTACCTTGGCATTCGGGAACTGGACAGCGCCGGGCTTGAAGCGCTGCTGGTGAAGAACCTCCAGGCGTTCTCTCGGCTTGAGCTCACGCCACCCGAAAGGGACGCCTTCCTCCTGACCAACCTCCCGGATGCATTGCTGCGGCGGCTGCCCATTCATGTTCGCTCCGACGGCGAGGTGGGGGACGCGCAAAACGCCTTCGTGGAAGGCAGTTGGCGAATCCCGGCATCGCTGCGGGAGCATGTTCTCACTGTGGAACTGTCGTCCGATCCGGGCGTCCGGGCACGTCAGCAGTGCATTCTGACAGCGTGGACACCGGCCAGCCAGATCGAGACGGCAGTGTCCCTTGCCGATCCCCATCGCTGGCACTCAGAGATCCTTGATGCACTCGACGCATTGGGGCGCAGGCAGGAGCGACCGGGACCCGATCTCGTTAAGGCCCTTCAAGAGCGGCCGTGGCTTGTTGCTGACGGTGTCCCGGTGGCGCCACGGGACGTCCTTGCGCTGCCCCCGTTGGTCGACGAGGCAGCGAGACGGCTGCTGGTCGCTGATGGACAGAGGCCTCCCTTCTTTCCATCTCGGCAATTGGCGGTCGACATCCGCGAGCACGCTGCCTTTGCGCGCTTGATCGAGTGGATCCTTCCCGACCAGCCGGCATCCCTCGACGTCCTGGGCCTGATGATCGACGATTCGAAAATCGTCGGGCGTCTCGGTCCCGTGGAAGCCGCGCACGTCGGTGACTTCGCGACCATCGCGCAGACGGGCGTGGATCTGGGCCTTGAAGGCTGGCCGCTTGTGTCGGCCGTTCTGACTTCGCTGAGGGATGAGACCGAAGTCATTGTGACGCTGGTTTCCGCTTTTGCCGGTCTCGATGCCTCCGGCGCGGACGTGACTGGAAAGCACCTCGATTGCCTTGCGGCGCTTGCGCAAGAGACGGGACATGCTGCCGAAGCGGCGCGCCGAAGCTATCTCCGGGCATTCGCCGTCATCGCCAAATGGCCCGAGGCCGCACGCCGTCAAGTCTTCCGTGCAACGCGTGTTCCGACGGAAAGCGGCGTCTGGCGGAAGGGACGTGAAGTCATTCAAGACGGTGATGGCATCGAGCCCGCGCATGTTCTGGCGGGCGAGTACGCTTACATGCTTCGCCGGTCCGACCCAGCTCCGCCACTGTCGCCCGGGCAAGCTGGTCCACGGCATCCTTCAGCGGTTCTGCCGGTGCAGCACGACGGGGTTCAGACGGTTGATCTCCCAGCCCTGGAAGCCGAAGGCGCAGCGCAACAGCGCGCCTTTCTGGAAGCCTGGCGAGGTCGTGTGCCATCGGATCTGGTCATAATCTATCTCGGCCTTGTCGGTCGCAATGACTCGCTGAGGGACGTGGCTAAGGACTGGCGGACTGATGCCTCAGCGGATGTCGAGACTCTGTGGACAGCTCTCGACGCTCATTTTCCAAAGCACGTGCTCTATCCCAACACCCTCGCGGAGGAGATCGATCAGCGCCGGTTCGTTATCGAGCGTGTAGTGGGGAGCCATGTGCGTGCGACAGCGCTTTCGGGCGATCCGTTTGACGCGCCGGTAGCCAGTGCGTCCGGCGGCTTGATCGTCGGGAATCTCCACAAATCGCCGCAGGGCATTCGCGATGCCGACGACACGATACGGTCGCTGATCACGTTGCCGCTCCGATCGATCGATCTCACCGGCCACGGCTACCGGGAGGCCTCTGGCATCTTCCGCCGCTTTGTCGAAACGATCGCGTCGGACTGTCTGTGGCTGGGGATGGCGAACCAGCAAGCGGCCCTGCATGACATCCTTGACCAAGCCGTTCAAATCGACCAGGCGACGCTGGAGGAGACGGAACGCCTGCTCCGCGACCAGCTGCCCACTATCCTCGCGGAGCTGAAGCTCCCGACGGAGCATCGCGCCCAAGCCGCCCTTCGCCGCTACCAGCAGGGGGCCGGACGGCACGCCCACCTCAACGGACCGCCGCACGAACTGGCGGACCTCAAAGCCAGCCTGTGGAAAGCGGTCGCCACGCCCGAGTCTGCCCCCGAACTGCTCGCCGCCGTGCGCCAAAAAATACACGAGTTCGGATACTCGGCGAGCCGCGTGCTGTTCGAACTCTTCCAGAATGCCGACGATGCCTACCTGCAGCTGGCAGCCCCGGCCGAGGATGCGCGCTTTCGTGTTGAGGTTGCATCCCACGCAGCGGAAGGTTTCCGCATCATCCATTGGGGGCGGCCCATCAATCACCTTGGCCCCGCTCAGGATGAAGGCCGCCGGCTGGGCCATGACCGCGATCTCTTGAACATGCTGCTCATGAACTTCTCGGAGAAGCGGCCGGGCGAGAACCTGACCGGCAAGTTTGGACTCGGGTTCAAGAGCGTGCATGTCCTTTCGGACAATGTCGGCATAGCAAGCGGGTTCATCGCCTTGCGCACTGCCGGGGGATTCCTGCCAACATCGTGGCCAGAGGGGATCGATGAAGCTGAGGTCGTCAAGCATCCGGACGGCCGAAAGGCGACGCTCATCGATGTGCCGTTCTCTGCGGAGACGTCTGAAGTCGGGAAAGAGGCCATTCGGGCTTTTCGAGCCTCGATGACGTGGTTGACTGTGTTCGCGCGCTCCATTCGGCGTATCGAAATCCTTGACGACGATCTGACCGTCGTCAGCTGTTATGCGTCCAAGTTCGTGGACGAGAACGATATTGCAGTGGTTTCGATCTCAGGCGCACACAACGAGCGTGCGCTCCGGTTTGATCTTGGCGACGGGTTCGTCTGGTTATTGCGGATCGAGGCTGCGGGACCGAGCCACTTTCCCGCTGACCTGCGGAGGCTCTGGAACCTTGCCCCGCTGGAGGAAGAGCTGCGCTCGGGATGGTTGCTCAACGGCCCCTTTGCCGTTGACCCGGGCCGCGGGCGGATCGCCGGCGCGATAGGCGATCGTCAGGAGCTCTTGGCAAGCCTCGGGCGCGCCTTGGGCGAGCGCCTGCGTCGATTGTTTGACCTATGTCAGGCGGATTGGCTGGCGTTTTCGCAAGCCTTGGATCTGGACGCTCCTGAGAACCCGGCTCGAACAATCTTCTGGACCCGCCTCTTCGAGGTGCTGTGCCTCGACTTGGATGACGATCTCGCTCGCCATCTTCACGCGCCTACCCTCGGCTACGGACGGCTCGTTGCCGAGCGGCCGGCGGTCCCCACTGGCCTGTCGTGGCCATTTGATGGTCTTGTCCAAGCTTCCGCCGTCGACCGCTTCACGGACGGGGCGCTGGCCGACCCTGCTATCCTGGAACGCGTGCGGGCGTGGCCGGCGCTGGTCGCGCTCGAGGGCCGACTCGTCGCGTCCGACATCGCGGGACAGTTGCGAAGACTGGGCTTCGGCAAACCGCGGGCCGTCACTCTATCCAACCTCCTTCGTGAGGAAATGGGCATGAATCGGCGTATCGACACCGCCGCCGCCGACCGATTGGGCGAGGTTCTCACATCGGAAGGGCTTGAGCAGGAGCCGCTCTATCAGGAACGCAAACCGCTGCTTGAAGTGGCGCGAGAGGCTGAATTTCTTGCGCGGGACGGTTCGTGGCGCTCGGTTCGCGAACTGAATTCGGAAGCCGTCGGCGGCGAAGACGAATTGCTTTTGTGCGCTTTTGCTCCGGAGAATGCGCGACTTGATGGGCGATATCGTGGGTCCGCGCT
>NZ_RZSX01000260.1:0-7323 GCF_004023105.1 Mesorhizobium sp. M5C.F.Ca.IN.020.32.2.1
CGCATGCTGTCCGCGTAAGAAGGAGATTACCGATTGACCGACTGGATCGAGATCCTGAAAGAACAGACCGCCACCGGCGACCAGATGAGCCGCGAGGTGCCGCAAATGCTTGCCAATCCCGACATCAGCGAAGCGCAAGTGAAGACGCTGTTTTCGGCGCTCGAAAAGCAAGCCGAATTTGTCGAGAAGCTGCGCATGGCGCTGGAGAAATTCGGTCATGATTTTTCGGTGATCAAGGCGGCCGAGCGGCTTGAGGAGCGCTATGCCGACCTTGCGGCCTCGGTGGCGGAAAAGCTGAAGGCGATGCGAGGCTAGAGCGGAACGCATTCTTATTAAATGGCGCATCCCGCTCTATCTGTTTGTTTTAGCCGCATTTGTGCGACGCCAAGCGATTCCACTTGGCTGCAAAATGCTCCAGCAGGCCTATTTTTCGATCACCCGTTCGAAGCGCCTGTCCGGCACGAACCAGATCATGGCGACCAGGACGTAGATAGCGACGCCGATCCACTGGCTGATGAAGGTCAGCGGAATGGCGGCGATATAGAGGGCCAGCGAGATCCTTCCCTTGCGGTCGCTGCCCAGCGCCCTGGCAAAGGCGGTATCGTTGCTGTGCAACCGATGCAGCATGACGGCGAGGATGATGTAGGCGGCCGCGCACAGCGCGAGTTCGGCCCCGTAGACGGCGACCGGAACCGGCGCGAAATGGTTTTCGCCCATGAAGGCAGTGGTGACCGGCATCAGCGACAGCCAGAACAACAAATTGAGGTTCGCCCATAGCACGCGGCCGTCGACGCGCTGCACGGTGTGGAACATGTTGTGCAGATTGTTCCAGTAGATGCCGACATAGATGAAGGACAAGACATAGCTGAGGAAGACCGGCCATAGTGGCGCCAGGGTTGAAAAATCCTCGCCGTGCGGCACCTTCAATTCCAGCACCATAATGGTGATGATGATGGCGACGACGCCATCGGTAAACGCTTCGACCCGTCCCTTGCCCATGGATTCTCCTTACCAACGCACTGAAGTTAAAAGATAATTTTGCGCAGCGCCACCGGCAATAGCCTCAAACCTTGTCAGGAGCAAGCTAGGGAATACATGGCCGCCGCTCTCCGGCGGCCGGCGACAGCGTTGTCGCGGCGTCCTCACACCCCCGTGACAAACCCATCCAGCACGCGTTTCTGGCCGGCCTTGTCGAAATCGATGGTCAGCTTGTTGCCTTCGATGGCCGAAACATTGCCGTTGCCGAATTTCTGGTGGAAGACGCGGTCGCCGACATTGAAGGCCGACGGCTTGTCGGCGACGGATTTGGCGACCAGCTCGCCATCGATGGTGCGGCCCTTGATGGAGGTGCGGCCAGCGCCATGGCATATAGAGCGCGACGCCGTCCACTGATTGACGAAGGCCAGCGGGATGGCGGCCATGTAGAGGGCAATTGAGATCTTTCTCTTGCGGTCGGTGCCCAACGCTTTGTGCAGGCCGAAGCGACCGAGTTCGCCCTTGCCGTTGATGCGTTGGATTTTTTCCAACACCCCTCATTTGCCTTCACTGCGTTCAGGTATTTCTTTTCACAACAACGAGGGGAAGGGCATCATCAATCGCTGTCTCGTGCGATCAGCTCCAGCGGCCAGACCTCGCGGATGATCCGGGCCCCCTCTGGGCCGGCGAAGGCCGGAATCGACGCCAACAACATTTCGGCCAGCCGCCGTCCCATCGGCTCCAGGGGAGGGCGGAAGCCGGTCAGCGCCGGTGAGAAATAGCGGCAGAGCGGCGTGTCGACGATGACGATCACCGCAATGTCGTGACCCGGCCTGATGCCCATCTCGGCCAGCGCCTTGCAGCCGCCAAGTGCCATGGCGTCATTGTTGAAGATGATGGCGGTCGGCGGATCCTTGGAGCGCATCACCTCAGGGGTCACCGCGTAGCCGCCGGCCTCGTTGATGAAGCCGTCGGCGACCAGTTCGGGGTCGAATTCGATGCCGTGCCGCCGCAACGCCTTGCGATATCCGGTGAGGAACAGATAACCGAAGTTGAGATCGAGCGACGGGCGGATGGCCGCAATGCGGCGGTGGCCGCGCGCGACGAGACGATCGACCGCGTCAGCCCCGGCTTTTTCGAAGTCGAGGTCGAGCGAGGGGTAGGCATCGCCGCCAGAGCGGCTGCGGCCGAGCGTCGCGAACGGGAAACCGGCCTGGGTCAGATAGTCGATGCGCTCGTCCTCGCGCCGCGTCCAGGCCAGCACCACCGCATCGGCCCGCCGGGTCTCGACGACACGGCGCAGGCGCTCCTGCTGATAGTCGCCCGGCGCGCCCATCACCACGATCAGGTCGAGTCCGCTTTCGGCGAGCTTGGCCTGCAACCCGGTCAGGAACGGAATGAAGAACGGCTCGCCATATTCCTGATCGCCCGGATGCGGCTGCAGCATGAAGGCGATCGAATGGGTGGCGCCGCGCCGCAAACTGCGGCCGGACTGGTTCGGCGAATAATTCAGCTTCTTGGCCGCATCGAGCACGCGCTGGCGTGTGTCGGCGTTGACGTCGGCGCGGCCGTTGAGCGCGCGCGACACCGTGCCGATCGAAATGTTCAGGTGACGCGCAAGGTCGTGAATGCTGGACGCCAAAGGACAGTTCTCCCCGTTGCTTGGCTAGCACCGGCTGCTCTCCGGGCCAAGCCGACGCCACGATTTTTCGCAGCCGGCCGATTGACATTCTACGCCATCGGGTGTGTTGTCGTAAACGTTTACGGAAAAACATTCACAGCCCTGCCGTGAACGCCGTGACGATCGGTCTGGAGGGGCCGAGAGGGAGGAGCACTGGATGATCAATGTCGTCCTGGTCGGCTGCGGCGCGATGAGCAAGGCCTGGCTCGATGCAGCCAGGCAGATCGACGGGCTAGCCATTGTCGGCCTGGTCGATATCGACGTCGAAAGGGCGCGGGCGAGGGCGCGCGAATACGAGCTTTCGAGCGCCATCATTGGAATCGACCTCGACGCCGTGCTCGACCAGACCAGGCCCGACGCGGTATTCGACGTGGTGGTTCCCGCCGCACGCCGCGAGCTTGCGCTTTCCGCCTTTGCCCATCATTGCCACCTGCTGACCGAAAAGCCACTCGCCGACAGCCCGGGCAATGCGCGTGCCATCGTCGAGGCCGCCCGCAGCGCCGGGCGTATCCATGCCGTCGTCCAGAACCGCCGCTATGTCGCCAATGTCAGGCGCATCCGGCGCTTTCTCGATTCCGGCGCCATTGGTGCGCCAACCAGCATCCATGCCGAGTTCTTCGTCGCGCCGCATTTCGGCGGCTTTCGCGAGGAGATGCGCCATGTGCTGCTGCTCGACATGGCGATCCACACATTCGATGCCGCCCGCTACATGGTGGCCGGCGAGCCGGCCGGTGTCTATTGCCAGGAGTGGGAGCCGGCCAATTCCTGGTATCGGCAAGGGTCATCGGCAACCGCAAGCTTCGACCTAGGCGGCGGCAAGCTGTTTACCTATGCCGGCAGCTGGTGCGCGGCCGGATTCCGCACCAGCTGGGACAGCACATGGCGGATCGTCGCCGAGCGCGGCAGCATTGTCTGGGACGGCGAGGACGGGCTGAAGGCGGAAATCGTGCAGCCGGTCCGTGAAGGCCTGTTCGACCGCACCGCACCGATAGCCGTGCCGCCGCTCGACCCGGCCGATCGCGTCGGCGGCCATCTCGGCATCATCCAGGATTTCGTCCGCGCCGTCGAGACCGGCACCGAGCCGGAGACGCGCGGCGCCGACAACATCAAGAGCCTGGCCATGGTTTTCGCTGCGATCGAGAGCGCCGAGACCGGGCGCCGGGTCGCCATCGCTGCACAGGAAGGATCATGATGCCAAACCCGCTGCTCGACATCAGGATCGGCACAATGGTGCGGGCCAATCTCGACGACCCGGCCGCCTATATCAAGGCGATCCTGCCGCTCGGCTTCGAGAGCATCCAGCCGTTCTTCTGGCAGACGCTGGGCGGCAAGGACATTCCGCGGCTGGCGGGCGAGATCCGCGAGGCGATCGGCGATGCCGATGTCATCGTCTCGTCGATCGGCGTGTTCGGCAATCCGCTGGAGAGCGGCGAGATCGATCGCGGCGTCCTCCAGGCGTGGGAAACGATCATCGACAACGCGCATCTGTTCGGCACCAGCATGGTCAGCGGCTTCACCGGCCGCCTCCGCGGCAAGCCGCTGCCCGACAGCCTGCCGCGCTTCCGCGAGGTGTGGGAACCGCTGGCCAAACGCGCCGCTGACAAGGGCGTGCGCATCGCCTTCGAGAATTGCGCGATGGACGGCAACTGGGCGAGCGGCGACTGGAACATCGCCCACAATCCGGACGCCTGGGAGCTGATGTTCAACGAATTGCCCGATGACAATCTCGGCCTGGAATGGGAACCCTGCCATCAGCTCGTCTATCTGATCGATCCAATCCCGCAGATCCGCAAATGGGCGCCGCGCATCTTCCATGTCCACGGCAAGGACGCGACGGTGCGCTGGGACGTGATCCGCGAGCATGGCGTGTTCGGCCGCCTGCCATTCGTGCAGATGCGCACGCCCGGCTTCGGCGACAGCGACTGGACGCGGGTGATCAGCGAATTGCGGCTGGCCGGATACAAGGGTGCCATCGACATCGAAGGCTGGCACGACCCGGTCTATCGCGGCGACCTCGAGATTACCGGCCAGGTGCGGGCGCTGGATTACCTCAAGCAATGCCGGGGAGGTGCCAGCTACCTGCCAAATCCGGCTTGAGAATCCGGCCGGCGGGAGGGCCGGTCAGTGACGCATTGCGGCGAAAAGCCGAAGCATTCGTCGAAACCCCTCGGCTTGCGAGGGAACAATGGGAGGAACGTGCATGAGCATCGCGATGAGAACGACAGTTCTGCGCTCGACCGTCGTGGCGGCCGCCACGGCGCTCGCCGCCGCCATCTCCACCTTGCCGGCGCAGGCGCTCGACGCCCAGTGGTGCAAGGACGTCCATATCCGCTTCTTCGTCGGCGGCGCCGAGGGTGACGCCTTCGGCACCATCGTCTACAATGGCGCCAAGCAGGCGGCCGCCGATCTCGGACCGAAGGTCGACTACATCTTCTCCCAGTGGGACGCCGAAAAGATGGTGCAGCAGCTGCGCGAGGCCGTCGCGGTCAAGCCCGGCGGCATCGCCATGATGGGCCATCCTGGTGACGCCTCGATCATGCCGCTCGCCGAACAGGCGCACAAGGACGGCATCAAGATGATGTACCAGAACGTGCCGGTGCCGAAGGTGGTGGCGGCGTTCGGCGGCGGCTATGTCGGCGCCCAGCAGGAGCAGCAGGGCCGCGCGCTTGGCGCCGAAGCGCTCAAGCTTGCCGGGCTCAAGGCCGGCGACAAGGCCATCATGATTGGCCCCTTCGAGAACGAGGCCCGCGGCGCGCGCGAGCGCGGCACGGTTGCCGTGTTGAAGGAGGCCGGCGTCGAGGTCATCCAGCTCCCCTCGCCGCCGAGCGGCGAATGGGCTTCCGATCCCAATCTGGCCATTCCGGTGCTCACGGCGGCACTGCTCAACAATCCCGACGTCAAGGCGGTTGGCTATCCCGGCGGCCAGATGCTCGGCAACGTCGCCACCTACATGCAGGCGGCTGGACGCAAGCCGGGCGACATCTTCAATTTCGGCTTCGACACCAGCCCGCAGATCGTCGAAGCCTTCAAGGGCGGCTGGGTGCAGCTCACCGCCGACCAGCAGCCCTTCCTGCAGGGCTATCTGCCGATCCTCAGCCTCTGCCAGCAGGTGGTGCTGGGTCTGGCGCCGATGAATGCCGACACCGGTGCCGGCTTTGTCACGCCGCAGAATTACGAGATCGTCGCCGAACTCGCCAAGCAGGCGCTGCGCTGACCTCCCAAGCCGCCGCCGGCCGGGATCGACTCCGGCCGGCGGGACCGCCGGCGGAAAAGGCCGGTAAGCGACAATCAAGCGAGGATCCGATGGCCGAACGCATCATCGAACTGCGCGACATCAGCAAGTCCTACGGTCAGGTCTACGCGCTGGGCGGGGTCAATCTCAGCGTCGACCGTGGCGAGGTCGTCGGCCTGATCGGCGACAACGGCGCCGGCAAATCGACGCTGATCAAGATCCTGTCGGGCGTGGTCAAGCCGACCAGCGGCGAAATCCTTGTGCGCGGCAAGCCGGTGACCGGATGGAGCGCCGCGCGCTCGCGCGACGCCGGCATCGAGACGGTGTTCCAAGACCGGGCGCTCGCCGTGCAGCAGACGATCGTGCGCAACATCTTCATGGGCCGCGAACTCACCGGCTGGCTGGGCTGGCTGAAGGTCAACAAGGAGATCGAGGAGGCGAGCCGGCTGATGCGCGAGATCGGCTTCACCTCGAAGGTGTTCACGCCGCACTCGATCGTCGGCCAGCTCTCGGGCGGCGAACGCCAGGGCGTGGCCATCGCCCGCGCCATCTACAAGAAGGCTGAGCTGATTGTCCTCGACGAGCCGACGACGGCGCTGTCGCTGACCGAGACCGCCAAGGTCTTCCACTTCGTGCGCCAGGTGCGGGCGAGCGGGCGCTCGATCCTGTTCATCGGCCACAACATCCACCATGTCTTCGACATTGCTGATCGCTTCGTGGTGCTCGACCGCGGCAAGGTGGCGTTCACCGCCGGCCGCAGCGAGGTCAAGTCCGCCGAAGACCTGATCAACTTCATGGAAGACCTAGCCCACCCCGGCGGATTGCCCGGGTTGCACGAGGCCGGCGATGCGGGGAGGGCAGCGCGATGAGCAAGACCATGGAACCCGATCTGAAGAGTCCCCTCGGCGGCACGCATAATGAGGCCGCCGGTAAAGAGTGGAGACATCCATCCGACAATTGGCTGCGCGGTTTCATCCTCGACAACCGCGCCGCGCTCGGCACGCTTGCCGTGTTCATCGTCATGATGGCGGTGTTCATGATCGCCAATCCGACCGTTTTCACCACCTGGTACCTCTATAGTTCCGTGCTCACCACGCTGCCGGTGGCGCTGTTCGTGGTGGTGCCGCTGGTGTTCGTCGTCACCTGCGGCGAGATCGACCTGTCGTTTCCGGCGACAATGGGCTTTGCTTCCTGGGTGTTCGCGCTAGTCGTGCAGGCCGGCTACGACCCGTTCCTCGGCATTGCCGCCGCCATCGCCACGGGCACGCTGCTCGGCTTCCTGGTCGGGTCGCTGGTCGTCTATGGCGGGCTGTCGTCGCTGATCGCCACGCTTGGCATGAATTTCCTGCTGCGCGGCCTGATCCAGATCATCAATGAGGGCAGGTCGACGGCGCTGACCAGCCTCGCCGACAGCTGGGCCTACCAGATCTTCTCC